>NZ_WPAG02000003.1:600000-808879 GCF_013602415.1 Rhodococcus sp. B50
TTGCTCGCCTTCGGCGTGCTCGGCGATCCGATCACGCTCTACGGCGACATCGCGTTTCACATCACGCCGGTCAGCGATCTCGACGCCGACCGGATGATCCGCTCGGTGCGCGCGTACCCCCTCGTGGCCGAGCGCGATGTGGATGCGCTGATCGAACTCGTCCTGCGGGTGGCCTGGCTGGTGGAGGAGCTCCCGGAGCTGGCCGAGCTGCGCTTGGCGCCGGTCGCCCTCGGAGTGCCGGGTGCCGGGGTCGTCGTGCGCGAGGCGGCGCTGGTGCTCGCCGAGCCCACCCGCGATCGGCGCCATCGCGAGCCGCGGGTCCAGAGCCCCTGACCGGTCGACGGGCGCCGCGACGTCAGCCGCCCACCGACAGCACAGCACAGCACAACAGCGGCGCTCGCGGCGCCGCGGATCGAATCGGGAGACGCATGATCATCGCCCCACAATCGGATTCCTCGATGGGCGCGCCGCGCGAGCGGTGTGCCGCATGATCCGGAGATTCGCGCGGACATCGGACCGGCGCTCCGATCGTCTGATCACCGGCGTGCTGTGTCTGTCCGGCATCGTCGTCGCCCTGCAGCACACTCTGGTGGTCCCGCTGCTGCAGGAGTTCCCCGGGATCCTCGGTGTGGACTCCGCGAGCGTCTCCTGGCTGGTGACGGTGACGCTGCTGACCGCCTCGGTCGCCACCCCGATCCTGTCCCGGCTCGCGGACATGTTCGGCAAGCGGCTGATGATGCTGGTGTCCCTCGGCACCATCGTGCTCGGCTCGGTCGTGGCCGCGGTCGGCGGGACCTTCCTGACGGTGCTGATCGGCCGCGGCCTGCAGGGGCTGGCCTCGGCGCTGGTACCGGTGGCCATCGCCATCATGCGCGACGAACTGCCTGCGAAGAAGGTCGCGGGGGCGACCGCACTCATGAGCGCGACGCTGGGCATCGGCTCGGCGTTGGGGCTGCCGCTGCCGGGTCTCTTCTACGGTCACCTGGGTTGGCAATCCATCTTCTGGATGTCGGCGGTGGCCGGCGCGGTGCTCTTCGCTGCGGTGCTGCTGGTGGTGCCGGAGTCGCCGGTCCGCACCGGGGGACGCTTCGACCTCGGGGGCGCGGTGCTGCTGTCAGCAGCGTTGGTCGCGCTGCTGCTTGTGATCTCCAAGGGCGGCACCTGGGGCTGGACCGACCCGCGCACGCTGATCGCGGCCGCCGTCGCCGTGCTGGCGTTCGCGGTCTGGTTCCCGCTGGAGCTGCGGATCGGCATGCCACTGGTCGACCTGCGCACCTCCGGGCGACGGCCGGTGCTGCTCACCAATGTCGCGGGATTGCTGCTCGGCATCTCCATGTACGCGAACATGCTGACCACCACCCAGCAGCTCACGTTGTCCGCTGACACCGGCCACGGCTTCGGACTGTCGGTCCTGGCGGCCGGGCTGTGGCTGGTGCCCGCCGGGTTGATGATGGTGGTGTTCGCGCCGATCTCGGCGCGTGCGATCGAACGGTTCGGGGCGAATCGCACCCTGGTGGCCGGCGCGGGAATCCTGCTCGCCTCCTACGTGGTCCGGGTGTTCGCGGCCGGGTCCGTTCTGCAGATCGCGCTCGGCGCCGTGTTCGTGATGATCGGCACCGCCGTCACCTACGCCACCATGCCGATGCTGATCCTCGATGCGGTTCCGATCACCGAGACCGCCTCCGCCAACGGTCTGAACGCACTGGCCCGCTCGATCGGCACCGCCATCTCCAGCGCCCTCACCGCTGCGCTGCTCACCACCGTCACCGTCGATGTCGCCGGCCTGGCGGTGCCCGCGCCCGCGGCGTTCCAACTCGTCTACGCGCTGGCGGGTCTCGCGGCACTCGCGACGGTGGTGGTGGCGCTGTTCATCCCGCATCCCGCCCGGCCGGTCGCGGCGACCGACGACCGCTCCGCGCACCCGGTGACAACGGGCGCGCGGTAGTCGCGCGGTTCCGGCGCCGCCCTCGTAAGTGGAGCCCTACGGACGAGCACTGGTCCGCAGGACTCAACCAGTCACCTTCACCGTGGATTCCTCGTCGAGACCCGCACCCGCACCCGCAGCCACAGCCGTGCGCCCTATGGCTCTGTCGATCGAGCGTCGCGACAGAGCGAGGACCACGAGTCCGGCCAGCGACGCGACCATCACCAGATACGCCGGTGCGAAGCTGTTGCCGGAGACGCTCACCACGAAATGTGTGGCGGACGGCGTCAACCCTGCACCGAAGATCACACCGATGTTGAACGCCAGGGCCGCACCCGAGTACCGGATGTGGGGCGGGAACAGGGCTGTGGCCATACCGAGCATGGGCGGATTCTGGGTCCCCGTCGCCAGCTGCCACAACGCCATCATGGGGGCGAGAGCAAGAAGGCTGGTGGTCGTATTGATCAGCATGAAGAGCGGGATCGCAATGGCGAGCGAGCAGACCAGACCGATTGCGAGCACAGGAACCGGCCCGATCCGATCCATGAGCCGGCCGGCCAGGAGCATGCCCAACCCGTTGAAGACGAGCACTGACCCGAGCAGGAGATAGGTGTGCGCCGGCGGCATCTCCAATGTGCCGATCAGGTACACCGTCATGTAGGTGGTGCCCACGCTTCCGACGATGTTCACCACCATCGCGAACAGAGCGACACGGGCGATGTTCTTCGGATACGCGCGTACCGCAGCAAGCGCAGGAGTCTTCACGATTTCGAACTTCTCCACCATTCGCCGGAATTCCGGGGAGTCCTCGAGCCCCATCCGAACCCACAGCGTGACGAGGGTGAGCGGAAGACAGAGCAGGAACGGAATCCGCCAGCCCCAATCACTCATCTCGGATGACGTCACCGACAGGGCGATGATCCCCGCGACAATGCCGGCCAGTCCGACCCCCGCCGTCGACCCGAGAGGAGTCAGTGCGCTGTAGAAGCCCTTCTTGCCCTGGGGAGCAGACTCGGTGACATAGGTTGCCGATCCGATGATCTCACCACCGGCAGAGAATCCTTGGACGAGTCGTGCTGCGACCAGCAGAATCGGAGCGAACAGACCGATCGCAGCGTAGGTGGGCAGGACACCGATCGCCACGGACGCGGTACCCATGATCACGACGGTGGCGACCAAGGCGGTCTTGCGGCCGTGGCGATCGCCCAGCCACCCGAAGAAGATGCCGCCGAGAGGACGCACCAGGTATCCGGAGGCGAATACCAGAAGTCCCGAGAGGATCGAAGTTGCTCGATTGTCGCTGGGGAAGAACTGCGGAGAGATCACCACGGCCAGGTGGCCGTAACTGATGAATTCGAAGTACTCGATCAGGGTTCCGAGAAAACCCGCTAGACCAGCTCTCCTACTCGCGGAGGAACTCAATTCGGCGTTGTGGTTCGACATCGACACCCCTGTTCTTGTGGGTCGTATGGCTGTTCAGGATCGTCGGACCTGCCTGGCAACACGGTGGCCCGCCGATCCGAGAAGGTTGCGTCACGTAGCGGATGGCGTCGCGGAACACTGCCGCAACGGTCTGCAGGACTCCGTTCGCTCAGGTCAATCGCGCCGACAATTCGGCCTTTCGAATCTTTCCTGTGGCGGTTCTCGGAAAATCGTCGACCATGAACCACCTGGTAGGGCGCATTCTGCGAGGAAGTTTCGATTCCGCGAATGCTGCCAGCTCGGATTCGGTGAGAGGGGAACCGACGGATACACGGACCGCCGCGACCGCACATTCGCCGAGTCGCTCGTCCGGTATGCCGAAGACGGCGACTTCCTGCACTCCCTCGCATCCGGCCAGCACCGACTCGATTTCCGCCGGGTACAGATTTTCTCCTCCGCGGACCACGACGTCGCGCAGGCGGGAATGGAACTTGACCACGCCATTGCTCATCGAGCACAGGTCGCCGGTGCGCATCCATCCGTTCTCGTCGTATGCGGGTTCGATCGTGCCGTTGTCGCGCAGGTATCCCGCCATGATCAGTGGACCGCGAACACACAATTCGCCCACGTCACCTTCCGCGACGACCCGATCGCCGTCCACCACGCAGTAGTCGCGTCCCGGCAATGGCCGGCCGAGGGTCCGCGTCCGCTCGTACAAGGGGTCGTCACGGGCGCTGATCGTCATCACGGGCGCTTCGCTCTGACCGTAGGCGACCACGAATCGGATCCCCAGCCTGTCCTCGATCGAGTCGATCATCGCCGGTTCGACACTCGAGGCCCCACCGATCATCGTCTCCACCGACTCGAAGTCCTCGGCGGTGACGCCGTCCAGGGCCAAGATATCGAGAACCATCGTGGGTACGAGGCCGACCATGGACGGCCGAACAAGCCTAATGGTCCGCACGATCGTGGCGGGGTCGAGCTTGTCCACCGCGACGTACGCCCCGCCGATGCACAACGAACATATGACCGCACCGACCGACCCACCGATGTGGTCGAGGGGGAGCGGATTGAACATGGTGGTGCCGTCGTCGGCTCCCGCCGCCGCCATGTAGTGCTGCGCTGCCCCCAGGACCGCCCTGTGGGTGAGCACGGCGATCTTCGGCCGGCCAGTGGTCCCGGACGTGAACTGCAACAGGAACGGGTCGTCGGCGGCGGCTCCTTCCGGATCTCCGGTCATCGATCCGCCCTCGGCCTCGAGTTCCGCGACGTCAACGACTTTCACCGAAGCAGGGACCTTGTCGGCGAACGAGGTGCCTCCTACGGACACAATGAGGTCGAGGTCGGCGTGATCGCAGCGCGCCGCCACACCGTCCGGCGTGTCCCGGACCGGGAGCGGCACGATGGAGCACCCGGCTCGGGCCGCTCCATACATGGCCAAAATCCATTGCACGCGATCGCGGCCGGCGATACCGACCCTGCGATTTCTGGGTTCTCGGTGGCGGATCGCACGGCCCACCGCAGTCGATCGCACGAACAGTTCGTCCCAGCTGACGGCGCGGACCGTGTCGCCTTCGAGCCACCGGATCGCGTCCCATGCCGGCCATCTGCTCGCGGTTTCCCGAAACAGCTGGTCGATGGTGCCGGTGGCGACGGAGGACGAATCGCCGCTTCCCCCGATGGGTAGGTAGGACCAGCCCGACTGGGCATTCTCACTACGGGACGGAAGTCCGTCGAACGGCGCCACATTTCCTCCATTTGTCGCTGCGTAGATCATCTCGATGCGACCGGGCGTTCAGAAGAGCGTGAAGTGCACCGGCCGACGCGCCCTTGGGTCGCGATGCCGTCCTGACTCTGCCCGGGTTACGCCACTTTCCCACCCGCGCAAGGCCTTCCGCTACTCGCGTGGATCGAGCGGCGTCTCGTTAAGTAGTTAAACTGTTGCACTGTTCCGTGTCTTGCATAACCATACAAGCGTGTCGTGCGCCACACAATTGGTCGGTGGTGACCGGATCGGACGGAGGGTTCATGGACACCTCTCTCGCTCGAAACCGCTCCCCGAGAGAGGATTCGCGCATCACAAGACGGAGCGGTCATCGAGCTGGTCCATTGCACCTGAAATCGCGCCCCGCTGTATCGGCCGGGCGGTGAGCGAAATATCAACCTGTCGTCGCACTCTCGACAGTCGAGGGATCCGGACCATCCGGTGGACTTCGAAGAGTCACAGTGACACAACAACTCGGGGCGACGCCATCACCGACCACCCTCAGCGCATCACGAAGCCCTGATCCTGCGATGAAGCCTGCCACATATCGCTCGTTGAGCGTGCAGACCACCTCAGGACTCGATTCGGATACCCGGCGAAATGGGCAGTTGCCGAGCTGGATTCGACTGTTTCCGTTGTGGTGCGCCATGTAGCCGAGATGACTGAGCGTTTCGGAAAGGAACACCAGTGGATCCTCGCGGGTGCACGAGAATTGCGAGGCATGCTGATGGCCGCGAGCGAAGGCGATCTCGCCCGATCGCCGAATCAACCGGTCGTCGTCCGAATCGGCGGTGGCCTCTGCGAGGATGTCGGCCAGAAACTCGTACCTGCGAGGAGGTACGTTGACCTGCAACTCGACATCGTTTGCGGCGTAGTGCTTTGTGGGCCGCCCCGCCCCTGGGCCTCCTCGGCCCGGGGGGCGCGCAAACGACACCGACAGGAGGCCGGCGGCCGCAAGGCGATCGAGATGTGACGCCGCCGTGGATCGATTGATCTTGACCTGAGTCGATACTTCGTCCCGTGTCACGGGGCGCGCAACCGACACCAGGTGTTCGTAGACCGCTCGAACCTGTGGATTGGCAACTACGGCGATGGGATCGATTGAGTGCGGTTGGCCCTCTGGGCTGCTTTCGAACGGCCGGTCTTCATCGGCGATCACGGCGCAGTCTCCACAACTGGAGTCGAATCACTGGGAACGCCTGCATCGATCGAGGGAAAAGTGATCAGGACATCTGCTCGCGGATCGAACCGGGCAACCCGATCTGCATGGTGTGGTGTCATGAAAGCGTCTCCAAGGCCTGCGGATCGACGAAGGCACGGATACCGTCGAGCGATCTCGAAGACATCGATGACATGACTTGTCGTTTCGATACCGGCTGCCACGGTGGTGACTGTCAGGTGTGCTGCCACCTGGTCCCCATTGACGATCGCCAGAGTCGGAGGTGCGATGGTTGCTCCGATTCCACGCTCGACCAGAGCGTCCATGACCGAGCCGAAATGCTCACACCCATGGCGTACCGGGCTGCCCGCCGGCTCCTCGATGAAGGGGATCTCGGTGACGTTTCGGAGCCAGCTCTCCCGATCTGCGTTGTTGAAGTGCAGCCGATGCCGTTCGAGGGCTGCAAGTGCAAGCTCCTTGCTCACCGGCGCCGCATCACCTCGCGGTCGACACGGAGGCGGAGTCTGTGTGCTTCTCTGCGAGCGCATTCCAGACTTGACTCAGAAGCACGTGCGGCTCGACCGGGGGAAGATCCTGCTCCGGTTCGCCGAGCACGGTGGGATGGAAGCCGCGGCGGTCGGCGAAGATGTTCAGCATGAAGCAGCCCTCGGGTCCCGCCTCCTCCGGTCCGTAGACCGAACCCTTCTCCTGGAGGCGGATGTCGCCGGGCCCGTACCACTTCTTACCGACACGTAGGGAACCACGCAGAATGATCGACATGTAGTGGGTCTTGTGGTAGTGGACCGGCGATCGGAAGTTGGGTCCCACCTCCATGGGAAACACCGCCGGATCGGTCTCGCCGTCACCGAGAAAGAACGCGGCGAAGCGGGTGCCATCGTCCATGACGGCGAAATCGGGATCGTCGAGAATGGTCTCGTAACGCCCGCGGGCCGTTCGTTCCATGGTTGGCTCCTTTGTCTTGAGTTCAGGCGCTTTCTGGCGCCAGGAACAGTGCCTGCTGGGGGAGTCGTGACTCTAACGCGGGGTGTGATATAGATCATTTCGGAACTTGACTGTATTGAAGGTCACCGAATCTGTAAAGACACAAACGGTATTTTTACAGATGCGCGTTGTGGCGCAGTGGACTCCGTGAAGAACCCACCGGAGCAAGGCGGTGTCGACGACCTCCGGGTACGTGGAACCGAAGATTCTCACGCACTCAGGGCTGAAGGCTGCTGTCATGCAACAATTCACCGGCGCCGCATGGCGGCGATGCCGGGTGCACCTCATGCGGAACCTGCGCCGCGCCGATGTCGTGGAGATCCTCTCGATCCCGGCGGCGTTCCTGCGCCAGGCGACGGTGGTGATCGAACAGCACGACGAGTGGCAGGTCACCCGGCGCTACGTCTCCGACGTCTCCATGGTCGAACTCAGGGCGGTCATTGCGGCGAAGGAACACGCCGCCGCCGAGCCCGCCCACGCGCGGGCGGGGTACTCGAAATTAGCTAGCATTCAGCACGACTCGTTGATCACGACGCGGTGGCGCCACTTGATCCGAAGTCCACCACCTCGCGGGGTGCTGTCTTCACCGCACTGGCCGGGTCGCAGTCGCGACCCGGCCGGGTTGTCGCGAACGCATAACAGGTAGATAATTAATCTGTATTAGCGACAAGCGCAACCTGAATATCCCGGAGACCTCGTGCCCAGCGTAGCGGTATCGGGGCGAGCGGACCTCACCGACGCGCAGGGGGCGCGTCTGGCTCCGCTGCTGCCTTGCGTGACGAAGATCGGCCGTCCATCGAAGTGGCCGAAACGCAGCTCATCGACGGGATCCGCTGGCGCATTCGCGTCGGCGCCCCGTGGCGGGACCCTGGCACACCGTCTACGGGCTGTTCCGCCGCTGGCAAGGTGACGGCACCTGGGTACACGTGCTGACCCGGTTGCAGACCATCGCCGACGCCGCCGACCAGATCGTCTGGGACGTCAGCGTCGACTCGACGATCATGCGGGCGCATCAGCACGCCGCCGGCGCCCGCCACCACGGCAGCGAGCAGGTCGAACCGCCCGGTGGTGTTGCGACCGAACCGGCCGACCACGCGTTGGGTCGCTTCCGTGGTGGGTGGACGACGAAGCTGCATCTGGCGTGCGAGCAGCATCGACGGCCGCCCGCGCTGCTGCTGACAGCCGGTCGGCACGGGGACAGTCCGCAGTTCACCGCCGTGTTGGACGCGATCCGAGTACCCCGGTTCGGTGCCGGCCGGGCGCGCACGCGACCGGATCGGGTGCTGGCGGACAAGGCCTACAGCTCCCGAGCGAACCGGGCCTACCTGCGCCATCGTGGGATCAAGGCCACCATTGGCGATCCCGTCCGATCAGCTCGCCCACCGCCGCAACCGCGGCTTCGATGGTGGGCGACCACCGGTCTTCGACCGCACCGTCTACCGGCAGCGGCATGCCGTCGAATGCGGCATCAACCAACTCGAGCAGTTCCGGGCGGTGGCCACCCGCTTCGACAAGCTCGCAGTGCGGTATCTGGCCACCGTCCAGATCGCCGCAATCAGTCAGTGGCTATGAGACAGCGACCTTTTGAAACACGCCCTAGTGTTCTGAGTCAGGAATTCTGTTCAAATATGACGCGAGGCGTTCGAGGATCTCGTCCGCGGTCTTGGTCCACACATAGGGTTTCGGGTCGGTGTTCCACTGTGCGATCCAGGACCGAATGTCCTTCTCCAAAGCCTGAATCGACTTGTGTACCCCGCGGCGGATCTGCTTGTTGGTCAACTCGGCGAACCACCGCTCGACGAGATTGAGCCAGGACGAGCCGGTCGGGGTGAAGTGCAGGTGGAACCGTGGATGCGCCAGCAGCCACGCCTTGATTGCCAGCGTCTTGTGGGTGGCGTAGTTGTCGAGCACCAGATGCAGATCCAGACCCGGTGGGGTCTGCTTGTCCAAGGTCATGAGGAACTTCTTGAACTCGTCGGCACGGTGGCGGCGATGCAGTGACCCGATCACCTTTCCCGATGCGACGTCGAGGGCGGCGAACAAGGTGGTGGTGCCGGCACGCACGTAGTCGGAGGTCATCCGCTGCGGCACGCCGGGCATCATCGGCAGCACCGGCTGCGACCGGTCCAGCGCCTGGATCTGCGACTTCTCGTCGACACAGAACACCAGCGCCCGCTCCGGCGGATCGAGATACAGGCCCACCACGTCGTGGACCTTGTCGACGAAGAACGGATCGGTCGAGAGCTTGAAGCCCTCGGTGCGGTGGGGCTGCAACCCGAAGGCCCGCCAGATCCGCGAGACCGTCGACTGCGACAGGCCCATCTCCTGCGCCATCGTCCGCGTCGACCAGTGCGTCGCGTTCTTCGGTGTCGTCTCGAGCGTCCGGGTCACCACCTCGGCGACCTGGGCATCGGTCACCGATCGCGGCCCACCCGATCGGGGCATGTCCCCGAGGCCTGCAATGCGGTGCTCGAGGAAGCGAGATCTCCAGCGTCCCACCGCATGTTGCGTCGAACCGAGGCGAGCGGCCACCTCCTTGTTCGAGATGCCGTCCGCACAGGCGAGGATGATCCGGCATCGCAACGCCCACGCCTGAGGTGTCGACGAGCGCCGCACCCAGCCCTCCACCGCGGAACGTTCGTCGTCGGACAGGACCAGCTCGGCCTTCGGCCGCCCAGTACGCGCTATCCACTGATCCTACTATTATGTATGGAACTCCTGACTCGTAACACTAGGCTAGTTGACATGGCGAGCTGCCCACAGTTTGGTTTCCGAATCCGGTGATGAATCGATGGCCTTCCTGGAAGGCTCCGACCATGCCTCGTCCCTATCCTCCCGAGTTTGGTGCCCGAGCCGTCGCGTTGGTTCGATCCGGCAAACAGGTCAACCAGACCGCCTACGAACTGGGTATCAGCGCCGGATGTCTGCACACATGGCTCAAGCAGGACCGTATCGATCGCGGAGAGATACCGGGCAACTCCACTGCCGAACCTGCAGAGCTGCGCGCTGCCCGCAGGCGAATCCGAGAGCTCGGAACGGAACTGTCGATCATCCTGCAGGCATCAAATTTTCGGCTCTACTGCTCTGAATGTGGATGCCCGGGTATGTGGTATGGACAGGTGGTAAGTGGTGGGCGCACGGGCCGCTCGTAAGGTCGAAAGCTCCTACACTCATCCACCTGCTGGAGCTGACCCGTGCGCGCCACCACACTACTCACCCGACTGCTGTGCCTGCCGAACACCACCGTCCGCGACGTCGAGATCGTCGATGACCGGGTACGGGTCGCGGTGCGTCCGAAACGCCACCGGATGCGGTGCCCACACTGCGACTATTCGACCCGCCACCGCTACGACACCCGCGACGTCGATTCGTCGTGGCGGCACCTGGACCTGGGCGGACGCATCTGTGTGCTCACCCTGCGGCGCCGGCGACTGCACTGCCCGGAGCGCGGGGTGTTGGCGGAGGCCGTCGACTTCGCCCGCCCCGGATCGGGGTTCACCCGCGACTTCGAGGACCTGGCGGTGTGGCTGGCCACCAAGTGTGACAAGTCCACCGTGTCGGTGTTCTGCCGAATCACCTGGCGCACCGTCGGCGCCATGTGCACCCGGGTCGCCGCCGAGAAGCTCGACCCGGACCGGCTGGCGGATCTGGTCGACATCGGCGTCGACGAGATCTCCTGGCGCCGACACCACAAGTACCTGACCCTGGTTTCCGACCACGACACCGGAACGATCGTGTGGGGCACCGAAGGCAAGTCCGCCGCCGCCCTCGACGAGTTCTTCACCGGCGCGCTGCCCGCCGACGCGGCCGAGAAGGTCGAGGCGGCGAAAGATGGACCTCGGTCCGGCCTATCGGAAGTCGGTGCGCGCCCACGCCCCGCAGGCGACGATCTGTTTCGATCCGTTCCATGTCGTCAAATTGGCCACCGCCGCGCTCGACGACGTGCGCCGCCGTCAGTGGCAACTCGCGCGCACCCTGTCGGACAAGCAGATCGCGAAAACCTACAAGGGAGCCCGGTGGGCGTTGTTGAAGAATCCCGACAACCTCACCGCCACACAGCAATCCACCCTCGATTCACTCAAACGCCACGGTGGTGCTCTGATGCGTGCCTACGAGTTGAAGGAGGCCCTGCGGGCGGTGTTTGCCGGTGACCTCGACGCCGAGCAGGTACTCACCATGCTCGGACGATGGTGTTCGTGGGCGCAGCGGTGCCGCATCCCGCAGTTCGTCAAGGTCGGCAGGACGATCCGGGAACACCAGGGCGGCATCCTCGCTGCAGTGACCCGGGGACTGGCCAATGGACGCCATGAGGGACTGAACAACAAGGTCCGGTTGATCATTCGCCGGGCCTACGGATTCCACACCGCGGAGAATGCGCTCGCGATGGTCATGCTCACCTGCGGACCGGTCACGCTGACTCTCCCATACCACACCGACCGTCACCCACATTCATGACAAGAGAGCCAAATTTTCTTGGAGAGGACAAGCCTCACCCACAAGGGTCCACCCGGTGATCGACCGCCTGGCCGCCGCCGAGGTCCCATCGACGTATGTTGCAGAGTGCTCGGAGTATCCTGGGGGCTTTCGGCGACAAGATCCGCGCTGCCGGGCTCATGCCGTCCTTCGGAACTGTCGGCGATGGGCTGGACAACGTGATGATGGAATTGTTCGGGTCGTCAATGCAGACCGAGTTGCTCAACCGGAAGAAGTGGAAGACCCGCCTCGAGCTCGCGAACGCGATCTTCGACTACATCGAGATCTTCTACATCCGGCAACGCCGGCATTCCTCGCTGGACTACCGCGCCCGATCGAACACGAATTACTATCCGAGTAGAATCCCATTCGCGCGAGACTTATCGCCCGACATGGAAACCGAGACGTTGGTCAGGTCAAGGACTGATCGACCACCGCGGTCGTGACGTAGTCACTTGCGACTGTTCTGACGGCGTAAACCAGCGGGAGACTGCCGGCCATCGAGAGTACGACGGCGGTGAAGTCCACGAAGGTATCGATGGTCGGGACGCGGTACGCAGGGATCAGGCGCCGCCCTGAGGTGAACAGCAGAACGATTACCGGGATGTTGATGAGGAGGAGCACGACCCCACACGACGAGTTGTTACTCCCGGCCGTCGAACTCGCCGAGGTCATCTCCGACGAATCCGACATCGAGGCCCCCTCGCACCTCGCTCGTCGCGCCGGAACGCCTGGATGTCGGCCGACGCCTGAATCCCCGCGTCAGCCCGCTGTTCGGCCGCCGTCGATGACGTAGCACTGGCCGATGATGTGTGTGGCTTCGTCGGATGCCAGGAACAGTGCCAAGTTCGCGACCTCGTCCGCGGTACCCAGTCGCCCCTCTGGTGACCGGCTTTCGAGCCTCGCGACGACCTCGTCCGGGGCGCTGTCCAGGATCGGCGTGCGGATCGTGCCGGGTGCGATCGCGTTGACCCGAATACCGCGCGCCGCATACTCATAGCCGGCCTGACGTGTCATCATCACCATTCCGCCTTTGGAGATGATGTAGCCGCTCGACCCCGGAGTCGCGCGGAAGCCCCCGGTGGAGGCGGTGTTCACCACCGATCCACCGCCGCTGGCCAGCATCAGGCGTAGGCCGGCCTGGAGCACGAGGAACGCACCGCGAAGATTCACGCTGTGGACCTTGTCGAAGACCTCGATCGGGTACTCGTGCAGCGGTGTGTCGGATGCCCCGCCGATACCTGCGTTGTTCACCAGGATGTCGAGGCCGCCGAATCTGGACTGTGCCTCCGCCTCCAGTGCGGCGACGTCGCTGTCGCTGCTGACGTCGCATCGGAACGGGAAGATGAGCTCCGATTCGCGTGCTATGGCCTCGACTCCCTCAGTGACGTCCGAGGCCAGGACAGTCGCGCCCTCGGCGGCGAACCGCAGCGCGATTGCTCGTCCGATCCCCGAACCGGCACCGGTAACGATTGCGGTCTTGCCCATGAGACGGTTTGCCATTTTTCAACTCCTGGTCATTGCGAACGACCCTGTGTCGGCCGTTCGCGAAACTTCGTGACACCGACTGTCATATCGTGCAATCATACATATGCTTGCAGAGCGCACAATCCGTCTGGGGTGTCCGGCGTCCCCGGCCGACGACTCGAACCACGAACGCATGGAGAAGGTGATGCGAATGAGCAGCGCAACCGATCAGAGAACCGGCGCGGCCGGCGCCGACGCAGTCGACGAGCACTTCCTCGAACCGGACGTCGAACTCTTGTCACGCGCCGAGATCGAGGCCGAGCAGGAGCGGCGGGTGCTGGACCTCGTCGAATATGCCTGGGCCAACTCCGGCTTCTACCGAGACTTTTGGGGCGCCACAGGCGTCACGCCCGCGGACATTACGTCGATCGCGGACTTCTGCGAGAAGATCCCGCTGATGACCAAAGACGACATCCGGGCGTACCGCGATCGAACGGGCGATTCCTTCGGCGGCCTGTTGTGTGTACCCTCAGGCGAACTGACCTCTGTGGTCACGAGTTCGGGCACATCCGGGGAACCGGAGTTGATGGCCGAGGTGTGGGACGAGATTCCACCAATCCCCGCCGTGTGCCTCCGCGACATGTGGCAGTGGGGTCTGCGTCCCGGTGATCGGGTGATCGCGGCCGCGGGGACGTTCAAGAACTACTGGGACACACTGTATTCCGCCATGGGTGTCGTACCGGTCTACGTCGATTCGTGGATCGGCAACGGCGAACGCCTGCTGCAGACGATTCACAAGTACAAGGTGTCCTACGTCCAGTTAGTGATGCCGCTGGTCCGCGAGTTGGAGTCGCTGGAATCCACCTACGACATGCGCGAGATGCTGTCCAGTCTGAAGTTCGCGGCGTTCGCCGGACAGCCGATGGGTGACGCTCTCCGCCGCAAGGTCACCGAGGACTGGGGTGTGCGCATCGCGATGTACACCAGCGCCGGTGACTGCGGGCTGGCGTGGGAGGGAACCGATCTCGATGGAATGTATCTGTGGGAGGACACAATTCTGCCCGAAGTCATCGATCCGGTGTCCCTGCGCGCGGTCGACGACAACGAGATCGGTGAACTCGTCTGCACCGATTTCGACAACCGGGTGGCACCGTACATCCGCTTCAGGTCCGGCGACCTGGTACGTCGCACCAGGGCGACGTCCGCGCTCGGGCGCAATCACTCGCGCATGTGGGTGATCGGGAGGATGGGAGACCAGCTCGTCGTCGCAGGAAAACCTGTGGTGGTCGCCGAGATATGGCGGATGTTGGAGGTGTTTCCCGAGACGAGCGACGCCCTGTTCCAGATCGTCAAACATTCGACGACGATGGACAGACTCCGCATCCGCGTCGGTTACGCACCGGAGGTGACCGGTGACCCGATCGAGCTCGAAACCAGGATCGTGGAACGGCTGGAGTCGTCGCTCGGCGTCGGTGTGGACCTGTACTTGATGACGACCGACGAGATATTCACGTACTGCTCCAGCGTCGCGAAGTTCCCCAGGGTGGCAAAGAAATGACACGTACATCGATGATCCATGCGACACACTCCAATGAGCGGTCTCCGATCCACGGCATCGTCGTGACCGAGATCGACGGTTTCGAAGTCGAGTACGAGGTCACTTGGGACGACTACGAACGCGATTGCGAATGGGCGCGAACCGTGATCGCCCGCGCCGGCATCGGCTCCGGTGACTTCGTCCTCAGCGTCACCCCGAACCACGAATTGCCATGGACAGGGCCGTTCATCCGCGCCTTCCGGGAGGTCGGCGCGACCTACGTTCCGGTTGAGCAACACGGCTGGGATGCACCGCGATTCACTTCGATGCTGAAGCGGCTACCCATCACGGTGGTCTTCGGCCTACCGTCGGAGACGCTGGATGCGATTTCCACTGATGCCGATACCGTTTCGCTGCTCGCAACGAAGCCCCGACTCATCTGGGCCCGTCCCGGCGCCTATCGGAACCTGCGACGACAAGGAGTGGACTGCCACCCGATGTCACCGATCGGTCCGGCACTGGGCATCGGGCTACCAGGCTCGGGCGACGCCATGCATGTCGATGGCTCGCAGTGGGAGATCGCAACGCGGCCGGGCGGGCTGGTGGTCTCGGGAACGGCGCAACGGTCCGCTCGGCTCGCCGACATCGCGACCGGTCTCGCTGGGGTGGTCGACCGCTCCGGGTCGGACATCCTCGTCACGCTGTGAGTATCGGCGCCGACGTCGGCGGTAGTGTCATCGTATGACCGAGCGCTCCACAGGTACACCGACCAGCAGCGTCACGGCGGGTCTGCGCGAACGCCGTACCGAGGCGGTTCGCGATGCGCTGACCGACACCGCGTTGAAACTGTTCGATGCGTCGTCGTTCGACACCGTGTCGGTCGGGGACATCGCAGCCGCGGCAGGTATGTCGGAACGTACCTTCTTCCGGTACTTCCAGTCCAAGGACGACGTCGTCCTGCAGTACGAACGAGCCCTCGACGCTCGGCTCGTCGACGCGTTGGCCAACCGGCCCGCTGCCGAGCCGCCGCGGGTTGCCCTGATGAACGCGTACATCGAGACCGCCGACACGCCGCTCCGACACCGGGACAAGGTGCGTCGGCGCGGACGCCTGCTGTCGGCGTCACCCGGCCTACGGAGCCGCGCGTGGGGCGAGCGGCAGTCGCGGGTCGATGCGATCTGCAGCGTTCTGCATCAGCGTTCCGGCGACGAGATGGGGTCCGACGAGGAATGGGCCTTGCGCATTCTCGCCGTCGCGATGTCCGCGGTGGCCACCGAGGCATGGACCACATGGGTCGAGGGCTCCGGCGCCGGCAACCCGGCCGACACGCTTCGGCATGCATTCGCCATCGCCGGGGCTCGCTGGGGCGGCCCGACGGAGGACGATTCGTAGTCCGTAGTCCACTCGCCGATAGAGTTGTCGGCCGCTCGGGGCCGCGATCCACAGGGATCGCGGCCCCGAGCCGTTTTCGGCCCCGAACACCCGTTGACAGTCGCTGACATATAGCTATATAAATAAGAAATGGCTGGGCAAGCGATCGACAGGAAACCGACTGTGCTGACCGAAGTGGACGCATCCGCGCTGAACGACTGGATCGGTGACCGTCTCCCCGATTCGGGCCACGAGCTCGTGGTCGAGCGGATGGCGCCGGGCACCGGGGTCGCCAACGAACTGTTCTGGCTGAGGCGTGGCGCCAGCGTGTGGGTGCTGCGCCGCCCACCGGCCGTCACGAACACACCTGGCGCCTCCGACATGACCCGCGAGTGGCAGATCCTGCAGGCGCTCGAGGGCACCGACGTGCCGCATCCGACCCCGTTGCTGTTCGGCGACGTCGAGAACGGCGCGATGTCGGTGCCGTTTCTCGTCATGGGCGCGGTGGACGGCTTCACCCCCGTCGGGAAACTGCCGGTCCCCTACACGTCGCCCGCCGCTCGGCGAGACCTCGGATTCGCGATGGTCGACGCTGCCGCAGACCTGGGCCGCGTCGACTACGTGCGCCAGGGTCTCGGCGAATTCGGCAGACCCGCAGGCTTTCTCGAACGGCAGGTCGCTCGGTGGAGCAAGCAGGTGGACAGTTACCGCACACGCGACATCCCCGGCTTCGACGCTCTCGCAGCGTGGCTGGACGCCAACCGGCCCTCGACCAACGAGGTCGGGCTGATGCACGGCGACTACAGCCCGTTCAACGTCATGGCGTCGCCCCATGACACCACGCGACTTGCCGCGGTGATCGACTGGGACACCGGCACCATCGGTGATCCGCTGCTCGACATTGCCCATCTGCTTGCGCGCTGGACCGAGCCCGGCGAAGAGCCGGCCATCGGAACCTGGGACATCGGTGACGGGGTGGCAGTCGATCGGGAGGGCCTGCCCTCCAGGCGCGAGATGGCAGAGCGGTACGCGGAGCGGTCCGGCCGAGACCTGTCGAATCTCCCGTTCTACCAGGCGCTGGCACTGTTCAAGTTGGCGTCGATCCTGGAGGGTCGGGTCGCACGGGCGACGTCTCCGAGCGATGCGGCCAACTGGTCCCGCATGGTGGATCGGCTCATCGACTTCGGTCGACAGTTCGCGTCGGGTGCACGCCGATGACGCCGCGCGTGCCGGACATGTTCGAGCTCTCCGGTTCGGTGGCGGTCGTCACCGGGGGGAGTCGTGGGATCGGCCTCGCGATAGCGGCCGGCCTGTCCCGTGCGGGTGCGTCGGTCGTCATCGCGAGCCGCAAGTTCGATGCGTGCGAGAGTGCGGCTGCGGCGATCCGCGCCGAGACAGGGAACCCCACCTCGGCGATCGCCTGTCACGTGGGCCGCTGGGACGACTGTCAGAACCTGCTGGACAGCGTGGTATCGGAATACGGACACTGCGACATCCTGGTCAACAATGCGGGGATGTCGCCGCGCTACGACTCACTCGTCACAGTGTCGGAGGAGTACTACGACAAGGTGACCGCCGTGAACCTCAAGGGCCCGTTTCGGTTGAGTGCGCTGTTCGGTGACCTGATGGCGAAGAACGGACGCGGGAGCATCATCAACGTCAGCACCATCGGTTCGCTGCGTCCTGGTGCGGACGAGCTCGTATATGCCTGCGCGAAGGCGGGATTGAATGCCCTGACCGTCGGCCTTGCCGAAGCGTACGGGCCGCATGTGCGTGCGAACGCGATTCTTCCCGGTGGTGTGGCGACGGACATAGCCGCCAACTGGCCGCCGGGGATGCTCGAAGAGGCGATCTCCGGGACGCCGATGAACCGTATCGGTGTACCCGACGACTTCGTCGGTGCCGCCACCTGGCTGGCGAGTGACGCATCGTCGTTCGTCACGGGAACCCTGTTGAGGATCGACGGCGGAAGGTACCGCCAGACCAGTTGAGGTCACCAGACCACACCTACCATCACGGAGCCACACATGATCGACTTTTCCATTCCTGCCGAGACACAGGCTCTTCGGGCTCGGGTTGCGGAATTCATCGACAAGGAAGTCCTGCCCTACGAGGAACAGGTCGGCCAACGACCGTTCGCGGACATCGTCGCCGAACTGCAGAAGGCGGCTCGAGCCGCGGATCTGTGGTGTCCGTTCATCCCGGTCGAATGGGGCGGAATGGGACTGGGACACGTCGCGAATGCCGTCATTCAACTGGAGGTCGGCCGGACGCCCCTCGCGGCCTGGGCGATGAACTGCATGGGACCGCAGGACGCGACGATGCTGACCCTGCTCGAACTGGGCACCGAAGAGCAGAAGGAGAAGTACCTCCGCCCGCTGGTGAACGGTGAACTCCGCGTGTGCTTCGCGATGACCGAGAAGGCAGCGGGTGCGGACGCCACCGGCATGCAGACCCTCGCCACCCGAGACGGATCCGACTGGATCATCAACGGGGAGAAGTGGTTCGCAAGTGGAGCCAGCCGTTCCGACCTGGTGTTGCTGATGGCCAAGACCGATCCCGACGCCCCGCGCCACCGGCAGTTCACGACCTTTCTCGTCGAGCTCCCGTGCGAAGGATTCGAGATCGTCCGGGACGTTCCGACGTTGCACGACGCCATCGAGCCGAGCTGGAACGGCGAGTACGTGACGGGCCATGCCGAGATCACCCTGAAAGATGTTCGCGTCCCTTCCGCGAACATCGTCGGGGAACTCGGTGGTGGATTCGCATCCGGACAACACCGACTCGGATACGGACGGATCCGGCACGGTATGTGGAGCATTGCGCGCGCTCAGCAGGCCATGGATCTCGCCGCGGAACGGGTGCTGTCGCGTAAGACCTTCGGGAAACCGTTGGGGGACCGCCAGGGCGTCCAGTGGATGCTCGCGGACTGCGCGCGTGACCTGTACATCGCGCGACTGATGGTGCTCCACATCGCGTACTGCATGGAACACGGCATCGACATCTCGCAAGAGAACTCGATGGCCAAGAACTTCATCGCGGACATGCTGAGCAAGGTCGTCGACACGGCACTGCAGCTGCACGGGTCGCTGGGGTACACGATGGACACTCCCCTCGCCGCGTGGTACGCGGAGGCGAGGATGCAGCACCTGGTCGACGGTCCCGACGAGGTGCACCGCTGGCGCGTCGGCAAGAAGGTTCTCGCGGCATTCGAGGAGCACGGCACCACCGCGTCGGCTGCCGGCGGCGGACTGTTCTGAGACACCGAGACGAGACCATGCCAACAACTCAGGCCCTGACCGCGAATACAGCCCGAACGAGGTAAAGCGATGTCTACTGGACCCACTCACGCCCACCCGTCACCGGGCGCCGCGTCGAATCTCACTGCGGAGCAGATCTCGGCTCGCCTCGATCGGTTGCCCCTGCGTGGCGTGAGCCGACGCATTCTCCTCGTGATGGGAGCGGCATTCTTCTTCGATCTCGCAGACCAGAGCATTCTGGGGATCGTGGCCCCGACCCTGCGCGCCCAGTTGGGATTCGAGCTCGACGACATAGCGATCCTCGTCTCGTGCACCTACGCGGGCCTGTTCCTGGGCGCGGTGCTCGGAGGCCGAGCCGCGGATCGACTCGGACGAATCCCCGTCATCGTCGCGGCACTGATGACCGCCTCCATCGGTTCCGGATTGCATGCGCTCACGGAGAGCCTGGGAGTCTTCATGGCACTCCGGATCGTCTCTGCCATCGGAATGGGCGCCTTGTTCGTGACCGCCCTGTCCTATGTCGTCGAGATCAGCCCCCTCCGCCGGAGAGGATCGCGGACCGCACTGACCTACTTCGCGGGCATGTGTGGATCGGCCGTCATTGCCACGTTGTCTCGCTTCATCATTCCGAGTGGGCCGGACGGGTGGCGCATCTTCTTCGCGCTCGGGGTGTTCGGTGTGCTGGTCATCCCGTTCCTTCGCGGAATCCCCGAGTCGCCATTGTGGCTTCACAGCCGGGGGCGGTACGACGACGCGGAATCAGCGCTGACCCGGCTGGAGAGCGGTACCGCGAAAACAGAGTCCCTCCCGCCTGTGGAGACAACCGAATCCAACGTGTCCGTGCAGGTCCAGGATGAGAACAGTTCGGGTCAGTGGCGCAACCTGTTCCGAGGCAAACTTCTTCGCACAACCCTCCTCCTGTGCTTCATCTGGATCGTGTACGCGTCGATCACGCAGACCTTCAGCAGCTGGCTGCCCACGATCCTGCAGCTGCGAGGCTTCAGCGGTGAGTCACTGCTGACGATCAACGCCATTGCGATCTACGGCTCTCCACTGGGTTGTCTGCTCGCCTTCCTTGTCGCAGACCGTCTGTCCCGCCGCGTCCTGATGGTCGTTACCGCGGTCGGTGCGGCGATATGTACGGCCATCTACGGAGCCGTGCCAGCGGCGGGCATCATCGCCGGTGCCGCATTCGGTCACTTCGTCATGATCGCCTGGTTCTCGCCGCTCCTGGCCGCGCTCATGGCGGAGAGCTTCCCGAGCAACCTGCGTTCGACCGGCAGCGGTGTGGCCTTCGGCGCCGGCCGGATGAGCAATATCGTGGTGCCTTTCACGCTCTCGGCCGCACTCACCGCTCTCGGTCCGTCATTCGTCGGTTGGTACATGACGCTCGGCTGGCTTGCAGTGGCAGTGGCAGTGGCAGTGCTGATGTCAAAGTCCACTGACTCTATGCAGGCTCCCGGGCGTGAATCCGTCAGTAGCGACTGAACCACCTGTAAGCTTGATTTCTAACCTGGGGCGTTCCGAAGAGTCGCCGTCGGTGCTGTTGTTCGGCGTGTCGTAGAGGGAAAGGGCGGCCACCGCCCAATCATCTTGGGGTTCCTTCCACAGAACATCCGAGATGAAGACAGGCGGTGGGGTGAGTATCAGTGTGCCCGACGCGGTGGCCGTCGGCGAGCAGCCGCGCATCGATGCGCGTGTCGACCTGGCCGCGTTCCGTCGCGCGTTCCACCATTGCCTGACCGCCCGCGGCGATGCATTGTTCGAGCTGACCGATGCACTGCTTTGCGCCGGCGGTGCGGTACGGTCCCTCGTCGAGCTCTCCTTGACTCCCGAACATCGGCGGGGCCACGGCGCCCTGTACGACGGAATAAGCAGTGGTCGAATAGATGTCGATGGGTTGCAGCGTGTGATCGCCGCGTTGCCGATCCCGCGTGTTCACGGTGGCCGGATCGTGTTGACGGTCGATGTCAGCGCGTGGCTGCGTCCGGATGCCTCCACGATGAACCGCCCTGGATCGAGTGGAGACTTCGTTCAGGCCACCTCGAGGATCGAGGCGGCGGTGGGGCGCTGTTCACGGTAGCGCGTCTCGTACTCGATCGGCGACAGATAGCCGATCGACGAATGCAGTCGGTCCGCGTTGAACCAGTGGACCCACTCGGCGGTCTCCCGCTCGACCTCGGCCCGACCGGACCAGGACTGTGCCCGGTCGATCAACTCGGTCTTGTACAGACCGATCGTCGACTCCATCAGCGCGTTGTCGAGGGCGTCGCCGACGCTGCCGATGGAGCCGGCGATGCCCGACTCGACCAGAGCTTCGGTGAACGCCAGTGATGTGTATTGGGCGGATTCAACCGGTCGTCGCAACACCCCTGACCAGGAGGTGTGCATGGGGCGACCGGCCGGGTGGTTGAAGGAGCTGACGGGTCGATCGGCGATGATCTCACCGGGTGCGCCGGCAACTCGGCGCAGCATCGAACGCGAGTTCTGGAGAAAGATCGCGGAGGGACTGTCCTCGGAGGACGCGGCCGAATCGGTGGGTGTGTCGCCGGCGGTGGGTAGCCGTTGGTTCCGTCAAGGTGGCGGGATGTCGACGATCGAACTGACCGAACCCGGTGGGCGGTACCTGTCGTTTTCCGAGCGGGAGGAGATCGCGGTCCTGCGGGCGCAGGACGTCGGTGTGCGGGAGATCGCGCGCAGACTCGGTCGCGCCCCGTCCACGATCTCGCGTGAACTGCGACGCAATGTCGCTACCCGCGGCGGCATGCTCGAGTACCGGGCGTCGGTCGCTCAGTGGAAGGCCGAGCTGATGGCCCGGCGGCCCAAGACCGCGAAGATGGTGGCGAACCCGCTTCTGCGTGACTATGTTCAGGACCGGCTCAGCGGTGTCATCCGAGGTCCCGATGGTGCGATCGTGACCGGTCCGGTGGTGCCGCAGTGGAAGGGCCGACGCAAGCCCCACCGGCAGGACCGGCGGTGGTCGACGGCGTGGAGCCCGGAGCAGATTTCGCATCGACTCCTCGTCGATTTCCCGGAGGATGAGTCCATGCGTATCAGCCACGAGGCGATCTACCAGTCGTTGTACATCGAGGGCAGGGGCGCGCTGAAGCGGGAGCTGGTCGCGTGCCTGCGCACCGGCCGGGCATTGCGGGTGCCCCGAGCTCGGTCGCGGAACAAGCCACAGGGGCATGTCACCGAGGACGTGGTGATCAGCGAGCGTCCCGCCGAAGCCGAAGACCGTGCTGTTCCAGGCCATTGGGAGGGCGATCTCATCATCGGTACCGGCCGGTCCGCGATCGGCACCCTCGTCGAGCGCAGCAGCCGATCGACGATCCTCGTCCACCTACCTCGTCTGGAGGGCTGGGGCGAGAAGCCACCGGTGAAGAGCGGCCCGTCCCTCGGTGGATACGGCGCCGTCGCGATGAACACCGCACTGAAGGCATCGATGACGACACTCCCGGAGCAGCTCCGCAAGACCCTGACCTGGGATCGCGGGAAGGAACTGTCCGGTCATGCCCAGTTCGCTCTCGAGACCGGCACGAGGGTGTTCTTCGCCGACCCGCACTCACCCTGGCAGCGACCGACGAACGAGAACACGAATGGCTTGTTGCGCCAGTACTTCCCGAAGGGAACCGACTTGTCCCGCTGGACGTCCGAGGACCTTGAGGCAGTAGCGCTGGCTGTCAACAACCGACCACGAAAAGTGCTGGATTGGAAGACTCCGGCTGAAGTGTTTACCGAGCAGCTACAGTTGCTCGAACAACGCGGTGTTGCATCGACCGGTTGAATCCGCCTTGACTTCCGGCATCGGAGTGATGAACCAATCCTGTTGATGTGAAACGGAAATCAGTTCGTCTTCTCGTGAACAGGGCCTGCTCGAGAACACCGTGGACCAGCGGGGTGGACTTCGTCGTCATCACCCGCCAGCCCAATATGCGACGCGAGAAGACGTCGACACAGAATGCGGTGTAGACGAACCCGGCCAACGTCCACACATACGTGAAATCGGCTACCCACCATTGATCCGGACGCTGCGGTGCATCCCAGTTTCGTTCGATCAGGTCCGGATGTCGGGGTGCTCGAGCATCATGCTCGGTGGTGACCATGCGGCGTCTGCCGCGCACGACGCCGGTGATGCCGGTGAGCGTCATCAGACGGGCCACCTGATCGCGGCCCATGCTGTGACCGGTGCGTTTCATCGCGTGCCAGAGTTTGCGGACACCGTAGACGCGTCGATTGGCCACGTACACCGCATGCACGGCGTTCGCGGCGTAGGCGTCGGCCAGCTCGGCGGCGGAGACACGTCCGCGCGCCTTGGCCTTGTAGTAGGTGGACGGGGCGATGCTGATGCCGTGCTCGGTGAGCACGGCACAGACATCGCATGTGGCCAATCGGTCAAGGAACGGTCGTCGTCCCGAGCTCTTGGTGGGGGTGCGCGAACGCTGCGGTGGCGTCGTAGAGCTGCCGTGTGTCCAAGCAGTGGTGAAGCATGCCGAGGAAACGATTGGCCAGGTTACGCGACGCTGCGGTATGGGTGTCGCCCTTGTTGCGGCGCCGATCGTAGTGGGCTCGGGCCTCGGTGGAGTGCAGGATCAGCGGCAATGCCCACAGGTAGGCGGCATGATTCAGTCGCTTGTTCCGCACGAGGCGAAACCTCACCGTCGTCTTCGTTCCACTGGCCCGAGTCACCGGCGCGGTGCCGGCATAGGCTTTGAGCCCGCGTGCGGTCGTGAAACGCTCACGGTCGTCACCCATTTCGCCCAGGATTCGGGCACCGAGGATCGTACCGAGCCCGGGAAAGCTCGTCAGAATCGGCGCGTCGGGATGCTCGGTGAACTCAGTTGTCAGCGCCGCTTCGAGCGAATCGACATTGTCGGCTGCTGTCGCGAGCGCCCTGGCGTATGCCTGTGCTTGCCGACCCATCGCGTCCTCCACCGATGACGGTTGGCGCAGATGCGGACTGCGCAGACCGGCGACAATCCTGCGGGCCTCGACATCGACACCACGTTTGCGTCCTCCTCGGCGTAAGGCGGCGGCCACCGTCGACGGACGCAGCATCGCCGCCGCTGCCGGGGTCGGTGCCAAGCGCAGCACCGTCCGAGCGCCCATCGTGGTCAGGTCGTCGAAGGTGTCCAGAAATGCGGGAAAGTACTGCCGCAGCAAAGAACGCGCCTTGCTGGTGATCTGCTGCCGATCCCAGATGGCGTCCTGGTGCGCGCGGGCGAGAACTTTGATGGCCTGGGCTTGGTCGCTGTCCCGCGGTAACCGTCGGTGATTGTCGCAGTCGGTGCGCAAGATGTTGGCAAGCACGAGCGCGTCGGCGGTGTCGCTCTTCGCTCTGCTCGGTGAATAGCGATCCCGGTACCGGGACACCGACAACGGGTTGATCGCGTACACGTCGGCCCCCGCGGATCGCAGCGCCGCCACGAGCAGACCCTGTGTTGTTTCGATGGCGATCGGCAGTCCGTTCAGACCTTCCGACCGATGGTCGAGGATCAGCTCGGTCAGTCGGCCGACCCCGGCGATGTCGTCGCTGATGCGTTCTGTGACCAGCACAGCACCACGATCATCGATCACCGCTATATCGTGATGTCCTTCTGACCAATCGATTCCACACCACACCTCGTTCATTCGGAATCTTCTCCTTCCCTTTCGGAAGGGCGCGTAGCCAGGCCGGCTGCCCGTCCCTTGTCGAACCGGGAAGGTTCGTCGGCGCTCTAATGAGCAGGCCTCTGGGGCCACCATCGCATCGGCCGTCTCGCCAACCTTCCACCGACCGATCGGCCTCACGCGCTGCCCGCCAGGACTGTGATGTCCTGATCGACGAAGTGCTCACCGACCAGCGGTCCGATATCCCACCCTGCACCCCGCATCAGGCGAAGGGTGGGAGCCGCGCCGGATCCGGCTCACGGTCTGCCGCACAAGAGCTGCGGGCTCGGATCGGCTCGAGAAGTCCGGGCCAGGCACGGCTACCGGTTTCATTAGATCGGCTCGACCCCGTAATCGGTCTTGTGGGCGTCGATGTAGTCGACGATCACCGCAGTCGGCGGTCGACCTCCGCCGCCGCGAAAAACGCACTCGCGGTCTTCAAGATCTCGTTGGCCCTGCGCAGCTCGGCGTTCTCTTTGCGGAGCCGCCGCATCTCGTCGGCATCGACGGCTTCACCGGACATCAACACCGCCGGCGTGCCCGCCCTGTCGGCCGCCTCGATCCAGTTCCGCAGTGTCGCCGGCGCGATGTCGAGCAGCTCGCCGACATGGCGCCGGGCGGCAGTCTTCGAGCCTCCGTGTTCGGCGATCCGGTCCCGATACATCCGGACCGCGCGCTCCTGGGTCTCCGCGTCGTACTTCCTCGGTGCAGGCATACCAGCATTCTCCTTGTTAGATCAGGAGCCTCCACCTCGTCCAGGACGGTTCACGAGCCCGCAGCGGGCGTTCTGCCACGTCTACGGGCGCGGGAAGGATGCGGCGCAGCTGGTCCCCGGATGGCACTACTCGTTCGTCGCTGCCCTCGAACCCGGCCGCACGTCGTGGACGGCGGTGCTCGACGCGGTGCGCCTGCACCCCGACGACGACCCGACCGCCGTGACCGCCGCGCAGATCCGGAACGTGGTCGACGGTCTGCGGGCGGCCGGCTATCACCGCGACGACGACCCGGACATCCTGCTGGTCTTCGACGGAAGGCTACGACCTGCCCCGCCTCGCATTCACTCTCATCGACCTGCCGGTGGTCGTGCTGGGCCGGCTGCGCGGCGACCGGGTGCTGTGCTTTCCGGCGCCGCCGCCGGGCCGCACCGGACGCCCACCCCGGCACGGGGCGCAGTTCCACTTCGGCGACCCGACCCCCTGGCCCCCGCCCGCGGTCGCCACCGCCACCGGCCGGTACGGCACGGCACGGCGACAGCCTACTCGTGGAATCTGCTGCACCCCAAGCTCACTCACCGTGGGGTGTGACCGATCATCCGGGATCGCCGCCGATCGTGGAGGGCACGGTGATCCGGCTCGAGGTCGAGCGCCTGCCCGGGGACCGGCACCCGGCGCCGGTGTGGCTGTGGTGCTCGGATCCGGATGTGGTCCTTGCCGAGGACGTCGACCGGTTGTGGCAGCTGTTTCTGCGCCGCTTCGATCTCGAGCACACCTTCCGCCTGTTCAAGCAGACCCTGGGATGGACCGCCCCGAAGATCCGCAGTCCCGAGGCGGCCGACCGGTGGACCTGGATCGTCATCGTGGCGCACACCCAACTGCGGCTCGCCCGGCCCCTCGCCGAGGATCTGCGCCGCCCGTGGGAGCGACCCCGGCCGCCGGGACGGTTGACTCCGGCCCGGGTCCGTCGCGGGTTTCCGCACATCCACCGGACGGTGCCCACTCCGGCCGGGGCGCCGAAACTCTCCCGGCCGGGTCCGGGGCGTCCTCCCGGCTCGAAGAACACCCGGCCCGGACCCCATCACCACGTGGGCAAACGCAGCAGAACCGCCGCGCAGAGCCCAAGTCATATCAGCCAGGCAGGTTAATCGGGACTGCTGCGTGATCGGGTGACAGGTTCGGTCGCGCAGCCTGTGCGGCTGGTGTGGTCATGATTGTCTCGAACTCGACGGCGTCAATCTGCCGAGTCGGAGCTGACGTCGCCGGCGGTGATAGGTCCGCTCGATCCAGGTGACGATCGCGATGCGCAACTGCTCGCGTGTGGCCCACCGCTGCCGATCGAGGGTTCGGACGAATTTGCGGCTGCGAAATTGGGCGAGTTCAACCGGTCGATGTGAGCTTCCCCCGCCTTCCCGGAGACTTCCGAACCAGGTTTGATCGTAGGAACCGAGGAAGGACGTCATCGTGGGAACGAGGAAGTATCCACCGGAGTTGCGTGAGCGTGCGGTCCGGTTGTATCGGGAGTCCGATCCGAAGCCGGTGCTCCGGCGGCTGGCCGAGCAGCTGAACGTGCATCCCGAGGCGCTGCGGACCTGGATCCGGCAGGCCGAGGCCGATCACGGCGAGCGCGACGACCGGCCGACGACGGCGATGCTCGAGGAGAACCGGCGCTTGGCGAAGGAGAACGCGGAGCTGCGTCGGGTCAATGAGGTGCTGCGGGCGGCGAGTGCGTATTTTGCGTCGGAGATCGACCCGACCCGGAGAAGGTCATGAATTTCATTGACGACCATGACTTCTCGGTCGGTCTCGTACTACGGGTCCTGGATATCGCGTCGTCGACCTACTACGACTGGCGGGCACGGGTGACCCTGCCGTCGCGGCGGCGACGGGAGGACGCCGCACTGCTGGAGTTGATCGATGAGATCCGCGCCTCGCACGAGTTCGCCGCCACCTACGGCTCCCCGCGGGTCTGGCTCGAACTGCGCCGCCGCGGGGTGCGGGTCGGCCGTAAACGCGTCGAACGGATCATGCGGGAGAACGATCGCCGCGGCGCCTACCTGCGGAAAGGCTGGAAGGGTGGCTCGACGAAGCAGAATCCGCGGCACACCGCCGCCCCGGACCTGCTGGAGCGCGATTTCACGGCAACGGCACCGAACCGCAAGTGGGTGGCGGATCTGACGCGGATACCGACCGGTGAGGGAGTGCTGTGGCTGGCCAGTGTGCGTGACGCCTTCTCCAACAAGGTCGTCGGCTGGCGATCCGGGCCGAGAGCGGACACCGATCTGGTGCTCTCCGCGCTCGACTATGCCCTGTATTCCCGCGACATCCGGGCCGGGGAGCTGACTTTCCACAGCGACAAGGGCTGTCAGTATACGGCGGTTCGGTTCACGCAGCGGCTCGTCGATGCCGGCATCGCCCCGTCCACCGGCAGCGTCGGGGACAGCTTCGACAACGCGCTCGCCGAAAATCTGTGGTCGACCTTGAAAATTGAATTGATGTACTGGCCTGCAATCACTTTCGCCACTCGATCGGAGGCGGAGTTCGCGTTGTTCCGCTATATCGACGGGTGGTACAACCCACGCAGGATTCAGGCCGGCTTGGGCGGTCTCTCACCGGACGAATACGAACACGCTTACCACGACCGACCAGGTGGACAGGAGGCAGATATTATCCAACCTGAGCTCATCGGAGCCATGTAGAAAAGTTTCCGGAGAAGCGGGGGAACCTCAATGCAACACCGGGCTACTGGAGTGAACGTAGCTGTTCGGCGAATACTTCGGCCGGGGTCCGCCAGTCGAGGATCTTGCGTGGCCTGTTGTTGATCGCTAGTGCCTCGTCAAGCAACCTTGGCCGTGTAATGCGGGTACTCGGTCCACGACCGGATCGGTGAGTCCGGGGCGAACTGGGTCTTCGGCTCGGCACGAGCATTGCGCCACCGCACGTATGCGGCGATCGCAGCGTTCTGCTCGGCATGACTGCGATGATCGGTGCCATTGAGCGCGAAATACCGCAACGCCGCGAACTCGGATTCGATCCAGTTCAACCACGACCCGTAGGTCGGCAAGAACACCAACTCAACATCGTTGTCGGCGGCCCACCGACCCACACTCAGGTGCCGGTGCGGGGAGAAGTTGTCGAGCACCACATACAACTTCTCCCCAGGCCACCGGGCCCGCAACACCTTCAGAAAGTCGAGGAACTCACCGACACGCTTGCGCGGACGAATCCGGTAATACATTCGGCCGCTGGACAAATCGAGTGCGGCGAGCATGTGCATCACCCCGTCGTAACGGTGATACGTCGCCCGCAACCGCAACGGATGCGTCTGCGGTCGCCACGATTTCCCTTTCCGCGGCTGCAGGTTCAACGGACCGAACTCGTCGACGCAGACCACCCGAGCGTCGGCCGGCGGGGTGTCGTACAGGGCGAGGATCGTGTGCATCTTCGACAGGAAATCCGGATCGGTCGATGCCTTCCACGTGGTGGTGGCCTGCCAGGTGACCTTCCCGTCACGCAGGATGCGACGCAGTGTCTCGCGGCTGATCGCCGGCACGATCTTCTGCGCGATCAGATGCTCGGCGAGCTTGGCCAGACTCCAGGTGGAGAACGCGGTGATTTTCCAATCGGCGGGGGACGTCCGGGCGATCAAGCAGATCTTCTCGCGGGTCTGCTCATCGATCGCCTTCGGTCGTCCCCCGTTCCATTTTGGGTGCAACGCCTCGAATCCCTGCTCGTTGAATGCGTGGATGACATCGCGGACGTAGTCGTCGCTGACCTGCATCAACGAGGTGATGTCCTTGACACTCTGGCCTTGCGCGGACATCAGCACCACGATGGCGCGACGGAGTTTGATCGGGTCTTTGGCGGTGCGACTGATCTTCTGCAGCCGTCGCCCTTCCTCCATGGTCAACGATCGGACGAACACGCTCGGTTTGCGTGCCACGACCACCTCCTTGTATCGGCTCGGAGATAGTCTGCCGTGGACGTGTCGGTCAGCCGGGGATTACCCGGTCAACGATCTGTGTCGAGCCACTAGCCTCAATCTTTCGTGAGTCCCGCGTGCCGGCCTGACCAGTTCGGATTCGATGGTGGAGGCGGTGGATCCGGTGTGCATCCACGCTTGGTCGCCCGACACGGTCGGGTGACGTCGGGGTCCACGGCCCCGAACTGAGTGTCCTTTCGACTCGATAAATGAAGATTCGTGCAGGTCACACAGGTGCAGGTAGCGCGGTGAGCCGGTTCAGGCCGGCCACGAGAACATCGACACCGGGAGCCGTCGCGGCCAGCCGCAGCCGAACCTGACGGGCATGGCGGGCGATCTTCCCGGCGATCGACAGCACCCGCAGCCGCAGCCGTTTCGGCTCCCACCGCCGCGCCGGGACCTCGGTGAATGCCAGCATCTGCATCCACGCGGTCAACTCGCATGCCAGTTGCACGAGCGCGAGCCAGATCCGGTTCTGATCGAACCCGTGCAGCGGAAGATTCTGCAGCCCGGTTGCTTTCGCTGTCCGGATCCGGTCCTCGCACCGAGCCCGACGGCGGTGCCGCAACTCCAGATCGGGGAGTTGCCCGCGGCGGGTGTTGGTCACGAACGCCGTCAACCGCAGGCCGTCACGGTCGGTGAACCGCAACTGCGCACCCGGATGCGGTCTCTCCTTCCTGACGATCACGCGCATGCCGGTCGGCCACGTCGACAGGTCGAGCAGCCCGGTGATCTCGGTGACCCAGGCCCCGTCCCGGACCTGCCCGTCCGAGTCGTAAGCCGGAGTCCATGCCTGCTCGGGAACCAGATCGATCGCGGCGGCATAGGCGTCGGTCAACCCGAATCCCACCGAATACGAGAGCCTGCGCTTGGTCAGATACTCGATCAAGGAGTGGGTGCCACCGGCACCATCGATCCGGACCAGCACCTTCTTCCCGACCCGATATCCCGGGTCGAACGGCAACTGCGCCAGGGCGCCCTGCACGACAGTGACGTGATCGGCGGCGGTGTTCGAACCGGCATTGCCCGGGCGCAGCAGCATCGCGACGGGTTCACCGGTGCCGTGCTCACCGTGGTCGACGAACGCACACAGCGGATGAAACCCGAAGCCGCGTTTGAAGTTCGGGGCAGCAGATTCCTTGTCCGAGTGCGCGGTGACGAGGGTGGCATCGATGTCGATGACCAGCGGTGTGTGCTCGTCGATGGCGTGATCGGGTGCCACCGACCCGGCGGCGGTCCAGGCGTGGGCGCGGGCGGTAGCGCGGGCCCGTCCGATCGCGGCGAGAGCGGTGTCGGCATCACCGGCGAGGGTGGTGATCAGGCGGGAGACAGTCGGGTCGGAGGCCACCTGGCCGAACAGTTCGGGGTGGGCGCGTAGTTGGTTGATGTCGGCGAGGCAGTCCCCGCCGATCGCCAGGGAGAGCGCGAGGTCGAGGAGGATCTTGCCAGGATCGTGGCGTGCCAACGGTTTCCGGAACTGAGCGAGTTCGGTCGTCAATGCTGTGGTGAGGCCGGTTTTCTCGGCGGTGCGCAGCAGCAGGACAGCGCCGGCATGGGACACGACGCCGGTTCCGGTACCCGATGCGGACAGGTGTGGGTAGGGGGACGTAGACTTGCTCACCTGAAGGGTGCTCCTGGCTCACGCGATTGTTCAACCTTAGACAAGTCGAATTATCGCAGGTCGGAGCACCTTTCTTTCTGTGTGACACGGGTTGAGGTCGAATTTCCGTGAAAGCCCCGGGCTAGGACGACGGCTTCGAGGTCCTCGGCCGTCCAGCGGGACAGATCGGTTCCCTTCGGGAAGTACTGGCGCAGTAGGACGTTCGTGTTCTCGTTCGTCGGTCGTTGCCAGGGTGAGTGCGGGTCGGCGAAGAACACCCTCGTACCGGTGTCGAGAGCGAACTGGGCATGAGCGGACAGTTCCTTCCCGCGGTCCCAGGTCAGGGTCTTGCGAAGCTGCTCGGGAAGCGCGGCTATCGAGGTCGTCAGCGCGGTGTTCATCGCGGCGGCGCCGTAGCCCCCGAGGGAAGGGCCGTTCTTCACAGGCGGCTTCTCTCCCCAGCCTTCCAATCGAGGCAAGTGCACGAGAATCGTGGAGCGGCTCCGGCGTTCGACCAGCGTGCCGATCGCGGACCGGCCGGTGCCGATGATCAAGTCGCCTTCCCAATGGCCTGGAACAGCACGGTCTTCGGCCTCGGCTGGACGCTCACTGATCACCACGTCCTCGGTGACATGCCCCTGTGGCTTGTTCCGCGACCGAGCTCGGGGCACCCGCAATGCCCGGCCGGTGCGCAGGCACGCGACCAGCTCCCGCTTCAGCGCGCCCCTGCCCTCGATGTACAACGACTGGTAGATCGCCTCGTGGCTGATACGCATGGACTCATCCTCCGGGAAATCGAGCTCGAGTCGATGCGAGATCTGCTCTTCGGCTCCACGCCGTCGCCCACCGCCGGTCCTGCCGGCGCGGTTTGTTCAGTCCTTTCCACGCGGGCGTGTCAGGGCCCGGGGCGACGGTGCCGTCGGGTCGGCGGACCGCACCGCAGAGCCGTTCTTGCACGTACTCCCGCAACCTGTCGTTGTCCACCAGCTTCGCGGTTTTCGGGCGCTTGGCGGCCTGCTGCGCTTTCCACTGCGCCACCCCGGCCCGATAGACCCGCTCACCGCTGCGGGTCGCCGCATTTCGCGGTGCACTGTCGGGCGACCGGGGAGGAGCAGTTCACGCGTGTGCGAGCGACCAACCAGTCGACGACCACGCGAGCGACCCACGTCCTGTTCGGGTTCGGCGGGTCCGGTTGACAATCCGACGTTCCATCATATAGTAAACTCATTTAGCTAATATGCTCTGCTGTTCGCTTATCGACGGAGGGGTAAGGAGCACCATGAGGGACGCAGTCGTTGTGGCACTGGCGCGGACACCATCGGAAAGCATGGGGGAGGGCTCGCTGCCGTTGACGTAGCCGATGCATCTGCCCAGGCGCTGGACGGCCTGGTCGAGCGTTCGGAAGTCGACTCGGCGCTCGTCGACGACGTGCACTGGGACAACGTCCTGAGCGTCGGACAGTAGACGGGGAACATCGACCGTGTAGCCGCGAGCTGGCCCGGGAGTGTGCTCCATTCACCGCATTCTCTCGGGAGGGGCCGATCTCATCCTGAGCGGTCTGTGTGCCTCTCCTGTCGAAACCGACTATGCGGCAGCCGCCGAGGAGCTGAAGGAGACCTGCACGCTGGTTGAGGGTTTGGTAGATGGGCAATGCACGCGACTGAGGACGTCCGGGATCTCGAAGCGCTGAAAGACTGGTCGCACAAGGAGTCTCCGAGTTGGGGCGGTTCGACATCGTGGTGGTAGATGCGGGCATCGTCTCGTGGGGTCGATTTTGGGAGATGATGACGACTCGCTGGAACGACGTGATCGATATTAATCTGACCGATGTCTTCAATACACTGCGTGCCGCGGGTTCCGTCGATAATCGTTGTCGGGCACGGCGGATCGATGATCGCGACCAATTCGGTTTGTGCATCAGCCTCTACCTGCGCAAGCGCATTTCAGTGCCGCCAAGCACGGTGTTGTGGGTCTTGTGAAGTCCGCGGCGATGGGGCAGTATCTGTTCGATCCACCGATCTTGGAACCCCAAGATATCGCCGACGCGGTCCTCATTCTCGCCAGTGACGACTCCCCGACGATCACCGGATCACACCGCACCGTCGATCACGGAGCAACCAAGATCTGAGGCCCTGGCACTGTGCTCGTCATGGTCTCCGGCATGTGCCTGCTGTGAATGAGTCGGCTGTTAATCGATTCCGGCGCAGGCGGGTGCACTGGCCTCCACTACACGGAAAGACGCGATTTTGCGATGATTTCGGTCGACCCGCAGCGTACTCACCCCCGCGACTGGGGAATTCGTACCAAGGCTGCAGTAATTCTGGCGGTACCTCTACTGATGCTGTGCGGATTCGGAGGCGTACAGGTCGCGAATGATGTGCAACATGCATCCGAAACGGCGGCGCTTGCCGAACAGATTTCGGCTCTGCCCGCGATCATGAGGTACATCACCAGCGTCGGGGCAACGGTCGGCGCCGACGAGTTCGGGTTCGCAGTTGACGAGCACGACAGCATACTCGGGGACTACACGGAGCCGGTCAAGGCTTTTTCGCAACGCCGGGATCTCGACCCCGCAATCGCCGAGGGCTTTGTTCGAATGCTGGCAGATGGTCAAGAGTTGACTCGCACTGCCGCATTGTCGAATATTCCTCTACCGACGCGGGTTGAGCAGGTCCAGAACTTCGATCTGTTGGCCCAGCATACGATTCGGTCCCTCATCGGTCAGACCGAGAATGCGATTGCGGTCCGTGAGGCGGGTCGCCTGTTGGACCTGTGGCAAGCCCGTCATATGGCGATCGGCCAGGCTGCGGTCTTCACCCAGTCCGTCGCGGACTCGGACGTGGCCCATACGATGCTCGAGACCGCATTCGCCTCTGAACGGGCTGCGCTCACGGCGTTGAGCGGCACCGCCGACGATCAGCAGCTGCTCGCGGAATGGCGAGCGGCGGCCAACCGACGACATGCTTTGCTGCTGGGGTCGACGGACCCCGCGGCACGGGCGCCGGAACTGTCCGCGGCGGTGCTGGCCGGAGCGAACGCGGCCGAACAGTTGTTTGACGCCACCGTCGACCGCATCGTCACCGAACTCAACGCCCAAAGCAACGCGACGCAGAGTGCCGCCGTCCGCACTGCCGTTATCGTCGTGATTGCTGTCGTTTCCGCCATCGCGATCACAGCCGCGCTGGCAGGACTACTCGTCTCATCCTTGCGTCGGTTACGCGACGACACGACCCGGACGGCTTACCACGACCTACCTGCTGCTGTCGCTGCGATCCGCGCCGACACCGACCCCACCGCCGTTACTCTCGCCCCCATCGATATCGACACCACTGAGGAAATCGGTCAAGTCGCTCGTGCCGTCGACGGTGTCAACACGCAAGCGCTCGTTCTCGCAGCAGAACAGGCCACGTTGCGCCGTCAGATTACGACCATGCTCGAAACCCTCGCTCGTCGAAATCGATCCCTCGTCGACCGGCAGCTCGCCCTGATCGAAGCTCTCGAATTCCACGAGCGCGATCCGCGACGGCTGCAGAATCTGTTCGAATTGGATCACCTGGCCGCGCGCATGCGTAGGACCGGCGAATCCCTGCTGGTGCTGGCCGGCACACGTAATCGACGGTCATCGCGGGCCGACACTCCTCTCGAGGACATCATGCGAGCCTCGGTGTCCCAGGTGGAGAACTACGAGCGAGTGCGGATCGGTGGGGTGCCACCGTTGAAACTGATCGGCGGTGCAGTCGATGACCTGATCCATCTGCTCACCGAACTTCTCGACAACGCCTTGCGTGCCTCGGACCCCAACACCACAGTCGCGTTCGTGGTATCCCCGGCAGTCGATCATGGATGGCTGCTCGAGATCGTCGACCGAGGAATCGGGATTCCTCCGGTGGAACTCGAACGCATGAACCAGCGACTGAGTGAAGGCGCCGAGACCGATGCGCATGCCACCCGACACATGGGATTGTATGTGGTGGGACGGGTAGCCCTGCGTCACGGCTTGCAGATACGTCTGCGTTCGACCGTCAATGTCGGTCCGGTCCGTGGCATCACCGCGAGTGTGTACTTGCCTGCGACGATATTCGCAGGTCCGGGTGTCGAAATGGAATGGAGCACGGTCGACCGTCCGCAACGACTCCCCGACCCACTCTATGCCGATTCGCATGACTAACAGTAGCCGACGGGCTCTCGCCCGGCGCACAGTCCCAACACGGAAGTGCACAACGGATATTCACAATATCGATGATCATCTCGGTGCTTCCTGGCCGCGCCGCGAGCACACCGCGGTATCGCGGAGACCGTGGTCTTCGACAGGTCGATAAGGACCTGGTCTCAGAAGTGCAGTGCGGTGGCGAGTTCTCGCAATGCCGGCCGTGGATCCGAGGCCGGTCCGTCGCTGATGATCTGTACGACGACGTGATCGGCACCGGCATCGCGGTGTGCGGTGATCGAAGTGGCAGCCTGCTCGGCATTTCCCATGCCGACCAGTGCGCGGACCAACCGGTCGGATCCGCCGGGCACCAGGTCGGACTCGTCGAAGCCCTGGCGCATCCATGATTTCCGATAATTCTCGAGTAGTAGGTAGGCGCCGACGTGAGCGTGTGCTCGGCGGAGTTGATCTTCCGCTGTTCCTCCGATTGCCACTGCTTGTTCGGACACCACCCACTTCGCCGGACCGAGGATCGTCCGGGTCGCCGCTGTCTGCTCGGGTGTCGCCAGGTAGGGGTGCGCACTGTTGGCGAGTTCCCTGGAGAGCTCAATCATCTTCGGTCCCAATGCAGCCAACAGACGGGCGGGCCGCGCGCCTTCTTCGATTTCGGCGGGCACCGAGTTCATCCGCTCGAGATAGGTGCGCATCGTTGCCAGAGCACCACGCCGCGATACAGGGGTCGCGCAAGCCTCGGCCGCAACCGGCTGATGTCAGGTTCATCGGGGGACGACAGCCGACCATCGCGGACACGCCGATCCTGCCGGCCGGTCCTGGGCCGGCCACTGCAACGCTTTCAGGAGGGCACCGTAGAGACCGCAGCTGTGGCTTTGCAGGTCCGGCAAGGGGGGTGTGAGAACCTAAGGAGGTGTCCTCCCACCCCACCACTGCTACGCCTGAGGCGCGCCGGCGCTCGAGGCGAATCGAGATCGTGCGCAAGGAGCTGCTCGCCGAGCTCGAGAACATTTTCCTGGCGGAGGGCTTCAGCAATCTGACGACCGACGAGTTGTGTAAGCGGTTGAGTTGCTCGAAGTCGACGTTGTACAACGTCGCGCCGACTCGCGAGAAGATCAATCAGGCGGTGGTGCGGCACTTCTTCGCACATTCGACGACGGAGATCGAGTTGAAGGTGGCCAAGGAGAGCGACATTGCCGGCCGGATCTTGGTGTACCTCTCCGGGGTCGGTACCGCAATGCGCCGCAATTCGCCGGCGTTCTACATGGACATGGTCAGCCATCCGCCGACCGCGGAGATCTACCGGATGAATTCTCAGGCAGCGACCCGCCGGGTGCAGTCGATGATCGAGGACGGTGTCCGCGAGGGAGTGTTCCGGCCCGCGAATGCGGCGCTGGCGGGATTGACGGTGGGGCATCTGATGGACGGCGTGCAGTCGGGCCAGGTTCTGGAAGCGTCCGGATTGAATGCCGGTGATGCCTTCACCGAGCTGGGCGAGTTGTTGGTCCACGGTTTGGCGATCCGCGACGAATGACTGACGGTGCGAGGGCCCGGGGGGCTGTCGCACCGTCAGGTGTTCTTGTCGCTGTGTTCTGGTCAGTCCTTGACGACCGGGAGGATGATCCGGGACGGACGGCTGGCGTCGTGGTAGATCCGGTTGTTGGCCACCCGCATCTGTGTTGCTTCGGTCACGGGTTCGCCGGTGTTGAGGTTGCGGTCCCAGCGGGGAAAGCTGCTGGAGGTGACGTGCACGCGGAGACGATGACCGGCCTTGATGAGGATCGAGGTCGACCACAGGTCCACCTCGACCTCGTCGATGCGCCCGGGCTGGGTGTGCACACGGGTGATGCCGTCGACGATGTTGCGTGAGATCCCCTTCGAATCCACCTCGCACAGCCGCACCACCCAGTCGGTGGACGGGCCGTCGGTGGAGGCGTAGAGGGTCGCGCGGACGCGTCCGGTGATTTCCAGGTCCTCGACGAGTGGTTCGGTGCTGAACACGAGCACGTCATCGCGGGCTTCGACGTCCCGCTGATTAAAGGGCCCGGGTTGGAACTCGGGCGCCATCACGAGATTGCCGCCGCGCGTCATCACGGGATCGGCCGGGTCGTAGGTGAACCCGGATTCCGCTGTCTCGTCGGAGGGGGCATCCCAGTCCAGAGCCCCGCCGGAGCTCAGGTGCAGAGCAGTGTCCTGCGCCCGTGCGAGTGGCCATTCCTCCTCCGCCCGCCACTCGTTGGCACCCATCACGAACAGCAGGACTCCTGACTTGTGAGCCTCGGTCGCCGGCAGGTCCTTCAACCAGTGGTCGTACCACTCTCGATGGAGGTCGACTATCTGCCTGCCGTTGACACCCATCGAACCGAAGCCGAAGTTGACCTCACCGATCATGCCTTCGGCGGGGTTGGTTATCGTGCGGTGACCCCAGGGGCCCACAATCAGCCGGGACGTCTGACCGCGCGAGCGCATACCTACGTGGTTGTCCAAGGTGCCTTGCAGGAACACGTCGTACCAGCCACCGAAGTTGAGAGTGGGAATCGATATGTTATCGAACCGGTTGGACACGCGCGCTTCGTCCATGGTGGCTGGGTCGGCCAGTGCGCGGGTGACTCCGATATCGGGCTGGCCCAGGGCCTCGAGAGCGGGTAGAGCCCCCGAGGGAAGCTGCCAATAGGTGTCGCTGGCCATCGACTCCACTGCGGACACCGCGGCGCCGAAGCGGGCCATCTTCTCGCGCGGGTCGAGCGCCGAGGACATGATCTGACCGAGTCCTTGCCCGAACGCCCAGTAGACGTTCAGGCCGAGCTCGATAGCGCCGCCTCGGAACATCAGGCCGTCTTCCGGATCGCTCCATGTGATCTCGGGAACGATGGTCCGAAGACTCGGGGCCTGCGCGATGGCCGCGCTCCACTGGGTGCTCCCGAAGTAGCTCGTTCCGAACATGCCGACCTTGCCGGTGCTGTAGGGGAGGGAGGCAGCCCACTCCACGGTGTCGTAGCCGTCCTCCCGCTCGTGTTTCCACGGGATCCACTCACCCTCGGAGCCGAATCGGCCGCGGACGTCCTGGTTGATCACCACATAGCCGGCGGGGACCAGCTTCTTGGGGTCGAGGAACGTGGTCACGGACTTGCCGTAGGGCTGCCGCGTGAGCAGGACGGGGTACTTCCCCTCCGCGGCGGGGCGGTAGACGTCTGCGTACTGCACCGTGCCGTCCCGCATCGGTACGGGAACGTCGAGCTCGATTCGGATTTCCTGCATCCGGTGGTCCTTTCTCGGTTGCCTCGATCCTCATGTGGAGGCAGATGCCCACACGCTAACAGTGTGAGTACGATATTGTCTTCAATCGTACTCATTCGATACGAAGAATGATCTACTTGTACTTTCAAGGAGTTGGACCATGCCCATCGTGAACCCCGAGAACGGGCCTGTGACTGAATCCCCCGATCACGTGGTCGAGCGCATCGTCGCCGAGTACCGGGCGGACACCGCCTCGGCGCCGTGGCTCGTATGTGACCGTCACCCGGTGGAGAAGGTGGCGTTCCGTTTCGTGGACGCCGACCTCGGTGTCACCGAGATTACATACGGGGAGTTGGCCATTCGCTCGCGCCGCGCCGCCCGTTTCCTCGCCGAACGGGGCGTCGGGCAGGGGGATCGGGTCGCGAGCCTGATGGGCAAGGGGCCCGACCTGCCCGCGCTGATCCTGGGGATCTGGCGCCTGGGCGCCGTCTACGTGCCCCTGTTCACCGCGTTTGCTGCCGATGCCATCGCCGATCGCATCGCTGACGCCGGGGTAATGTTGGTGGTCACCGACGTGCAGCAGCATCCGAAGGTGCGGCAGGTGCCGGTGCAGGTGGTCCTCGATCGCGACCCCGCCGCGGGGGCCGGCTTCGGCGACGCACTTGAATCGGGGCCCGAGTGGACCGCGCCGACTCCCGTGAGCGGCGGCGAAATCCCGATCGTGCAGATGGCGACCTCGGGCACCACCGGCAAGCCCAAGGTCGTGGTGCACCCGCTGGCCTACGCCGCCGGCTGGCAGGCCTACATCGAACTCGGGCTCGCCGCCGGGCACAGCTACTGGTGCGCAGCCGACCCCGGCTGGGCCTACGGCCTCTACACCGCGATCATCGGGCCCCTAGCCGCCGGGGTGCCTAGCATCATCGCCACCGGCACCTTCAAGCCCGAACAGACGTGGCGGATCCTGGCCGAGCTCGCCGTGACCGACTTCGCCGCCGCTCCGACCGCCCTGCGAGCACTGCGGGCCAGCGATCCGGGTGTCGACCTGCCGGCATTGCAGCGCATCTCCAGCGCCGGCGAGCCCCTGACCCCCGAGGTCGGACAGTGGACACGCGAGCGCTTCGGCCTGGACGTGCACGACCACTTCGGTCAGACCGAACTCGGCATGCCCGCCGGGTTCGCCCACCACCCGGACCTCGAACGCAGCATCGTCCCGCGCGCGATGGGCACCGCCTTTCCCGGCTGGGCCGTGCTGGTCCTGCGAGCCGACTCGGACGAGCCGGCACCGACCGGGCAGGTCGGCCGGCTGGCGATCGATGTGGCTGCGAGCCCACTGTTCACCTTCACCGGATACGGCGCCACGCGGGATCTGCGCGGGACGCGATTTACCGCGTCCGGTAGCTACTACCTGACCGGCGACCTCGCCTCCGTCGACGAGGACGGGGTGATCCACTTCTCCTCACGCGATGACGACGTCATCCTCATGGCCGGATACCGCATCGGCCCCTTCGACATCGAGAGCGTGCTGGTGGCCCATCCGTCGGTCGCCGAGTGCGCCGTGGTCGCGACCCCCGACGAGGTCCGCGGCGAGGTCATCCACGCCTACATCGTCCCGGCCACCACCCCCGAGGACCCCGACGCGCTCGCCGACGACCTGCGCACCTGGGTGCGCACCCGCTACGGCGCGCACGCCTTCCCCCGCCTGGTCACCTTCGTCGACGCGCTCCCCAAGACCCCCAGCGGGAAGATCCAGCGCGTCGCGCTGCGCTCCCCGGCCGGCAACGAGAGAATCCGATGAGCGAACTGTTGATCACCCGGGCCGGCGGTGTGGAGACCTGGACCCTCAACCGTCCGCAGACCCGCAACGCCCTCGACCGCACCCTCGTTGCACAGCTGGGGCAGGCCGTGACGGCCGCCGAGACCGGCGGTGTCGAGGTGGTGGTGCTCCGCGGTGCCGGCCCCAGTTTCTGTGCCGGCGCCGACCTGGCGCTGCTCAGCGGCTACGACGCGATGCAGGGCCACACCCCCCGCGAGCACCTGACCGCGATCTGGGATCTCACGCTGGCCATGGAACGCAGCCCCGTGACCTTTGTCGCGGTACTGCACGGCCACGCCATCGCGGGCGGTCTTGAGCTCGCGCTAGCGTGCGACCTGGTCCTGGCCGCCACTGGCACCCTGATCGGGGACGGCCATGTCCGCCACAGCCTGCTCGCCGGTGGGGGCGCCAGCGTGCGGATGGTGCGCGATCTCGGACGTCCGACCGCCACGCGTCTGGCGCTGACCGGCGAGTTCCTGCCCGCCGAACACCCTGCCTTCGGCACCTGGCTGCACACGGTCGCGCCCCCACCCGAGCTCGACGAGGCGTTGCAGGCACTCGTCGCCACCCTCACCGTGGTGCCGGCCGCCGCCCGGGCGGGCTACAAACACATGCTCACCGGCGCGAACAGACCACTCGGCATCGCGGACCGGGACCGTGAATTGGACGCCTTCGACCGGAACTGGGTGGACAACGACGTCCCCCGGGCGCTGCGTGACTTCCTGGACAAGACCCGAAAGGCAACCCGATGACCGACCGCTACACCGGCCAGACCGTCCTGCTCACCGGAGGTGCGCAGGGACTGGGCCGCGCCATGGTGCACCGCTTCGCCGCAGAGGGTGCGAGCGTGCACTTCGCCGACCTCAACGCCGACGCGGCCGCCGAGACCCTCGCCGGCCTTCCCGGCGACGGACACGCCTTCCATCAGGTCGACGTCACCGACCAGGCTGCCGCCGCGGCCTGGATCGATGGGGTGGCGGCCAGCGCGGGTCGGATCGACGTGCTGGTCAATAACGCCGGCATCATCCGCGACAACCGCATCGAGAACATCACCGCCCAGGACTGGGACGCGGTGATCGCGGTGAGCCTTAACGGCGCGTTCTACTGCACCCAGGCCGCCTTCGCCCACATGCGCGAGCAGCAGTACGGCCGCGTGTTGTCGTTTTCCTCGATGAGCTGGCGCGGCAACTTCGGGCAGGCGAACTACGTCGCCGCCAAGGCTGGCGTCGTCGGCTTCACCCGGGGCTTTGCCCTCGAAGGCGCCCGCCACGGGGTCACCGCCAACGCGATTGCCCCCGGACTGATCGACACGCCGATGCTGGCCTCGATGAACGGCCCGGCCCGGGACAAGCTGATCGGGAAGGTCCCCATGCGCCACACCGGTCACCCCGACGACATCGCGGCGGCCGCCACCTTCCTCTGTTCCCCCGAGGCCCGCTACATCACCGGCGTGGTCCTCGACGTCGACGGCGGCATCGGCATCGGCTCCTCCATCCGCTGACGCATACCTGCGGACTGTCTGAGCGGATCGAGCGCCCGTCGAGAGCGACACCGACCAACACGATTTCTGATGGACAACTGCCGAATCCGACGACCAGGTCTTCGGTAGCAGAGATGGGGACGGTACTGACAACCGGCACGAGATAATGAGGTGCCCCGGTCGCAGGGACAGACGGGGGCACGTAGGACAAAGAAAATCGCGCCTGGCGCCAGGGGACGGGGCGACAGGAAACGTCCTTGCCCAATGACTGGGCCTTACCCCGGATTGTGGACACGGGTGGTGGATTACGCGGCGGATGCCAGCGTAGCGGTGTAGAGGGTCTCGTAGGTGTTCGGGACCGGTGTCCGCACCAGGAATGACGCCGTCGGGTGTTGTAGCGGGTGACCCAGTGGAATACCTGGCGCCGGCATGTGGCCTCGTCGGGCCAGACGTTCGCGTTCTGGAGGACTTCTCGTCTGAGGGCGGCATTGAACGATTTGGCGAGGCTGTTGTCGGCGCTCGTGCCGACCATGCCCATCGACTGGGTGACACCGAAACGGTCGCAGAGGGCGGCGAATTCCTTTGACGTGTATTGGGCGAGTTCAACCGGTCGATGCAATACCGGACTACTGGAGTGAGCGTAGCTGTTCGGCGAATACTTCGGCCGGGGTCCGCCAGTCGAGGATCTTGCGTGGCCTGTTGTTGATCGCAAGGGCGACGGCCTCGAGGTCCTGCGCGGACCACCTGGACAGATCGCTTCCCTTCGGGAAGTACTGGCGCAGCAGGCCGTTCGACGCTCCTATGCCTTGCAGTTCAGGGATGTCGGCAGGAGAGGCGAAGATGGCTGCCTAGCGCATGTCGTGCCGAGGACCTGTTCGCGGGCTGGTGGCAGCTGATCGACCCACTCGGGGCGGTGCCTCGGGTGCTGGTCTGGGACGGCGAAGGCGCGGTTGGACGATGGCGACACCGCAGGTCGGAGCTGATCCAGGACTGTCAGGGTTTCCGCGGCACGCTGGGCGCGAAGGTGCTGATCTGCAAGCCCGCCGATCCCGAGACCAAGAGCATCGTCGTGTCGCGTACCGGGTCTGTTGGAGGGTCTCATCACACGGAAGGATGAGATCCATGGGAGCACCGCGAAAGTACCCGGAGGAGCTGAAGGAACGAGCGACGCGGCTGGCAGTCGAGGCACGCCGCGATCCAGGATCGAAAACAGGAGCGATCAAGCGGATCGCCGAGCAGTTGGGCATCCATCCCGAGGCCCTGCGCACCTGGGTTCGTCAGGGAAGAGATCGACGGTGGTGTCCGTCCGGGCACCACGACGGACGAGGCGAAACGGATCGCTGAACTCGAACGCGAGAACCGAGAGCTGCGCCGTGCCAACGAGATCCTGAAGACGGCGTCGGCGTTTTTCGCGGCAGCGGAGCTCGACCGCAAACTCAAGTGATCGTCGACTACATCGACGCCCACAAGACCGATTACGGGGTCGAGCCGATCTAATGAAACCGGTAGCCGTGCCTGGCCCGGACTTCTCGAGCCGATCCGAGCCCGCAGCTCTTGTGCGGCAGACCGTGAGCCGGATCCGGCGCGGCTCCCACCCTTCGCCTGATGCGGGGTGCAGGGTGGGATATCGGACCGCTGGTCGGTGAGCACTTCGTCGATCAGGACATCACAGTCCTGGCGGGCAGCGCGTGAGGCCGATCGGTCGGTGGAAGGTTGGCGAGACGGCCGATGCGATGGTGGCCCCAGAGGCCTGCTCATTAGAGCGCCGACGAACCTTCCCGGTTCGACAAGGGACGGGCAGCCGGCCTGGCTACGCGCCCTTCCGAAAGGGAAGGAGAAGATTCCGAATGAACGAGGTGTGGTGTGGAATCGATTGGTCAGAAGGACATCACGATATAGCGGTGATCGATGATCGTGGTGCTGTGCTGGTCACAGAACGCATCAGCGACGACATCGCCGGGGTCGGCCGACTGACCGAGCTGATCCTCGACCATCGGTCGGAAGGTCTGAACGGACTGCCGATCGCCATCGAAACAACACAGGGTCTGCTCGTGGCGGCGCTGCGATCCGCGGGGGCCGACGTGTACGCGATCAACCCGTTGTCGGTGTCCCGGTACCGGGATCGCTATTCACCGAGCAGAGCGAAGAGCGACACCGCCGACGCGCTCGTGCTTGCCAACATCTTGCGCACCGACTGCGACAATCACCGACGGTTACCGCGGGACAGCGACCAAGCCCAGGCCATCAAAGTTCTCGCCCGCGCGCACCAGGACGCCATCTGGGATCGGCAGCAGATCACCAGCAAGGCGCGTTCTTTGCTGCGGCAGTACTTTCCCGCATTTCTGGACACCTTCGACGACCTGACCACGATGGGCGCTCGGACGGTGCTGCGCTTGGCACCGACCCCGGCAGCGGCGGCGATGCTGCGTCCGTCGACGGTGGCCGCCGCCTTACGCCGAGGAGGACGCAAACGTGGTGTCGATGTCGAGGCCCGCAGGATTGTCGCCGGTCTGCGCAGTCCGCATCTGCGCCAACCGTCATCGGTGGAGGACGCGATGGGTCGGCAAGCACAGGCATACGCCAGGGCGCTCGCGACAGCAGCCGACAATGTCGATTCGCTCGAAGCGGCGCTGACAACTGAGTTCACCGAGCATCCCGACGCGCCGATTCTGACGAGCTTTCCCGGGCTCGGTACGATCCTCGGTGCCCGAATCCTGGGCGAAATGGGTGACGACCGTGAGCGTTTCACGACCGCACGCGGGCTCAAAGCCTATGCCGGCACCGCGCCGGTGACTCGGGCCAGTGGAACGAAGACGACGGTGAGGTTTCGCCTCGTGCGGAACAAGCGACTGAATCATGCCGCCTACCTGTGGGCATTGCCGCTGATCCTGCACTCCACCGAGGCCCGAGCCCACTACGATCGGCGCCGCAACAAGGGCGACACCCATACCGCAGCGTCGCGTAACCTGGCCAATCGTTTCCTCGGCATGCTTCACCACTGCTTGGACACACGGCAGCTCTACGACGGGCCTTACCCCCGATTCGTGGACACGGTGGTGGATTACGCCGCGGACACCAGCGTAGCGGCGTACCGGGTTTCGTAGGCGTTCGGGGACAGGTACCGGCACCAGGAATGCCGGCGGCGTGTGTTGTATCGGACGAGCCAGGCGAACACCCGACGCCGACAGGTGACCGCGTCGGACCAGGAGCCGGCATCCTGGAGGACCTCCCGCTTGAGGGCGGCATTGAACGACTCGGCGAGACTGTTGTCGGCGCTGGTACCGACCGCACCCATCGACTGGATGACCCCGAGCTCGGCGCACAAGGATGCGAAATCCTTTGCTGTGTATTGCGATCCGTGATCGGAGTGGAAGACGGAACCGGCGAGGCTGCCGCGTGTGAGCTTCGCGTCGGTAAGAGCATCACGGACGAGTTCGGTGCGCATGTGGTCAGCGATCGACCAGCCCACCAGACGCCGCGAATAGCAGTCGATGACCGTGGCCAGATACAGGTTGGTCCCGTCGCCGATGGGCAGATACGTGATGTCGCCGACGTACCTGCGGTTGGGTTCACTCGCACTGAAGTCACGCTTGACCAGGTCGGGGACCTTCTGATCGGCGGGCTCGGGGATCGTGGTGCGCACTGCGCGGCGTCGCCGGTACCCGACGATGCCGTGTTCGCGCATGACGCGGGCAACCCGTTTGTGGTTGACCCGCTCCTCTGCGGGGACGCCGTCGTTGATCTCCGCGGTGATCCTCGGTGCCCCGTAGGTGTTGTCCCCTGTGTGTACGGTTTTGATCCGCTCGGCGAGCCGCGCATCGGCCTCGGCTCGCGCCGCTCTCGACGGCGCAGCCCGCTGCCAGGCGTAATAGGACGATCGCTCGATCTCGACGAGCTCACACAGCCGCTTCACCTCGTAGGTGTCGCAGTGGTCGGCAACGAACTGGAAGCGGCTCACCAGTTCGTCTCCCCTGCGAAATACTTGGCCGCCTGACGCAGGATCTCGCGTTCGGTGGTCAGTTTGGTCGTCTCCGCCCGCAGCGCAGCGTTCTCGGCCTCGAGGCGGGCGATCCGGACGTCCGAGGTCTCCGGCACATCACCGGCATCGCCCGCACGCGGGCGGGTTCGGGGTGCGCCGGTGGTGACGGCCCCGGCAACGGCTCTTTTCCTACCGGTGCCGTACTGGTCGATCCAATGACGCATGGTGCCGCGCTCGACACCCAGATCCGCCGCGACCCCGCGGATCGTCGCTTCAGGAGTCGACTCGTACAGGTCGACCGCCTGCCTCCGAAACTCCTCGGAGTAATTCTTCCGTCCCATGGTTCTCAATCATCTCGCTTTCCCAGCAGATGCTGGAATCAGCGTGTCCAAGAACCGGGGTCAGGTCCCGACGCCACCGCAGCGTTCGCGCACCCCCACCAAGAGCTCGGGACGACGACCGTTCCTTGACCGATTGGCCACATGCGATGTCTGCCGAGTCCTCACTCGGGCCGGTGTGCAGATCGCCCCGTCGACGTACTACGCAGCAAAGACCCGCCCACCATCGGCACGGGCGGTCCGCGATATGGAACTGGTCGAAGAGATCCACCGGGTCCACGCCGAGAACTACGCCGTCTACGGTGCCCGCAAGGTCTACGCGGAGCTGCAGCGGCAAGGTATCCGGGTTGCCCGGTGCACCGTCGAGCGCCTGATGCGCACCGAAGGTCTACGCGGCATCGCCCGGTCGAAGAGCCCGCGGACCACGATCGCCGCAGCGGACACCGACAAGCCTGCTGACCTGGTCAACCGCGGATTCACCGCCTCAGCACCGGACCAGCTGTGGGTTGCCGACATAACTTATGTCCGCACCTTCACCGGATGGACGTACGCCGCGTTCGTCATCGACGTCTTCTCACGCCGCATCGTGGGATGGCAGTTGTCGACGAGTCTGCGCACCGATCTCGCGCTCGATGCATTGGAGATGGGCATCTGGACCCGCGAACATGCAGGCCAGAATCTGTCCCAGTTGATACATCACTCCGACCGCGGAGCTCAATATCGAGCTATTCGCTACACCCAGCGCCTCGCCGAGGCCGGCGCGGTCGCTTCGGTCGGCAGCCGCGGCGATTCGTACGACAACGCCCTCGCCGAGGCGTTCAACTCGCTGTTCAAGGCCGAACTGGTCCGCAACAAGGGACCGTGGCGCTCGATCGATGACCTCGAAATTGCGGTGGCCGAGTACATCGACTGGTTCAACCACCGGAGGCTCCACGGTGAGATCGGGATGATCCCGCCCGTCGAAGCCGAACAGTCCTACTACGATTCACATAGTCCCGCCGGAACAACCGAGCGGGTCGTCGAGAGCCTCTACTGAAGCCGGGGCGCAACATCGAGCGCAACCACGACTATCTGGAAACGTCCTTTCTGCCGGGGCGTTCGTTTACCGGTCCGGACGACTTCAACCGGCAGTTGTCGGCGTGGTTGGCGGTGGCCAATTCCCGCCGCAAACGGGTGTTCGAGTGCGCCCCGGCCGACCGGATCGACGCCGTCCGGCACGCGATGCTCGCCCTGCCGCCGGTGCCCCCGAGTACTGGGTGGCGTTTTTCGACCCGGTTGGCTCGTGATCACTACATCCGGCTCGATGCCAACGATTATTCGGTGCATCCGGCGGTGATCGGCCGACGCATCGAGGTGGCCGCGGACCTGACTCGGGTGCGGGTGCGCTGCGAGGGCACCGTCGTCGCCGGCCATCGCCGGGCATGGGCCAGGCATCAGACCATCTCCGACCCGAAGCACGTCACAGCCGCCGCGGCCCTGCGCCGGGACCGCATGAGCGTGGTGCACCAGCCGGCCGAGACCGAGGTGCAGATCCGGGCGCTGAGCGACTACGGCACCCCAGGTGCTATCCCGGCGGTGGGCGGTCGAGAGGACCTTCGGATGGTTGACGAGGTGTGGACGGTTGGCGCGGGACTACGAACGCAAGAGGGCACATGCCGAGGCCATGATCCAGGTCGCGATGGTTAGGCTCATGACGGCCCGACTGGTCGGTGAGGACATCAACCGCACGGTCCGATCGAAGCCGAAGCGCCACGCCGACTGGCAGGGAACCTCACCGACTGACAGTGCGGGTTCCACAACGCTCTCTCAGAAGGGTTGCGCTAGGCGTCTCGTCATTGCCTCCGCTCGAAGTCCAAACTGGGCATGGCGGCCTCGGATGCTTACGGACGAATGTCCCCGACCAGGGCGAGGGCGAATTGGATGTAGCGGTCGGCGATGTCTTGGGGGGTTTTGGTGCCGCCGGGGCGGTACCAGTCGGCCACGCCCTGGCACAGCACCAACACTGCGCGGGTGGCCTCGTGCGGGTCGGGGGTGTCGAACAGGCCCAGCGCGCGTGCCGAGATCACCTCGGTGAGCATCATTGCTTCGAATTCGTCACGCAACGCGATGTGTTGGCTTCGGTAGGGCTCTTCCAGGCCTCGGATTTCGCGCGCAAGGTGCGCGAGGCGGCGTCTGTTCGTCATGTAGAGCACGGTGTTCTCTACCAATGCGATGAAACGGTTGCGCGGATCATCGCCGGCATCGGCGAGGGCGGCCTGACCGCGCCGGCGCAGCTCGTCGTTGGACATTCGCAGCAGGGTGACCAGCATGTCCTGCTTGTTCTTGAAGTTGTAGTAGAGACCGGGCACGGTCATTCCCGCCCGTGAGGCGATCGCTCGGACGCTGGTCCCGTAGTAGCCGCAGGTGACGAAGAGCTCGAGGGCGGCATCGAGGAGCTCGGGAAGTGTGTAGGCGGGATCGTAGTACCGCCAATCGTCGATCACGACGCCCTCAGCGATGTCCGCCTTGCCGGTGTGTTGACTCACCGTCAGCTCCTCTTCTGCGTCTGCTTTCGGACAACTATGCCAATTGGGGATCAGACTGTGTCCGGCCGTACCGCGACGTCGACATTCGCACGTACATGCGTCCCCCTGTGGTGCCGGCCGTCGACCCGGATCGCCATGCCGGTCGTGGTGTGTTCCGCGTTGCCGCTGAGCGTCAGTACGTCCCCGGGGAACGCAGGCCGGGCCAGGCGCAACGACAAGCGACGGAACTCGGTAGCCGGTCCGGTGACCGAGCTGACATAGCGGGTTATCAGCCCTGCGGTGGTGACGATGCTGGCGATGATGTCGTCCAGGCCCTGGCGGTGTGCCACGTCGTGGTCGTGATGCACGGGCTCGTGGTCATTCGATGCCAGCGCGCCGGTGATGACCAGCGTGCGGGTGAGGGGAATCGTCAGGTCGGGCAGGACGATGCCGGACGGTTGCGGGCTGTCATCGGCGCGGCCGGGGGACGGCCGGGTAGGGTCGGGAGTGAAGTACATGGTGCGTGAGCGCATTTCGCCGACTGATTCATTGTGCTGGTTTCGGAATTCGAAGGCGATGGTGACGAAGTGCCCCGGACCGAGCGCGGTGGTCTTGCGGGGTGAGATCGATTCGATCCACGATCGTTCGGTGAGCATGTCACCTGGTCTGATCGGCCGCAGGTACTGCTGTTCGTAGTCGGTCGCGACGACCGCAGTAAAACCGTTGTCCGCACTCAACTGGCGTACCTGCGTATGGAGCGTGGGCATTGCTTCTCGGGCGGCGGCTCCGATCGGCATCGTCCAGGTTTGCAGCATCGCGGGAGGCGCGATCACACCGCCGTATCCCGTGTCCACTGCCGCGGTGTGGTCACGGTAGATCGGGCTGTCATCGCCCAATGCCGCGCACCAGGTGCGGATCGCATGATCGCTCACTGCGATTTCGGCCGATCGGGTGGCCGGATCATCGACATGGGGTAGTTCGGCGAGTGCAGCAGTGAGATCACCGAGGCGGTGTCGGCTGGTCGTCACGAGGTCTCCTGTGTAGTGCTTGCATGCTGGGTGGTGAAGCCGGCTGCGTTGTCGTCGTCTTCGATCCGCGGCCGCAGTGCGCGGTCGGGGGTGCGTTCCAACCGGATGGGGCTGGCGACGCCGTAGCCGTCGCCGACGGCGCGTAGCAGACCGGTCTCGGCGGCCAGCGGGTCGGCTGTGACACCGGCATAGTCCTTGACCTCGGCGACGAGGATCCCGGCGTCCTCCAGCCGGGACACCCAGGTGCGCACGTCGTGGATGGCGAGGTGCTTTTCGATGATGTCGACGAGTTCGGTGCGGTGTGCGGCGCGCTCGACACCGGAGCCGAATCGCGGGTCGGTCAGCAGTTCCGGCGCGCCGATGGTGTGCGCAAATTTCGTCCAGTGGTGTTCCAGATATGCGGAGACGATGATGTTGCCGTCCCGGCAGCGCAGCAGGTCGGCAGGTGCGGTCAAGGGTGCGCTGTTGCCGGATCGCGGTGACTGTTGACCGGTCATGAGGTACTCGGTCAGCGGTCCGGTCTGTAGGTGCAGTGCGACGTCGTAGAGGCTGACCCGCACAACCTCGCCGCGCCCGGTGCGTTCGCGACGGAACAGTGCCGCCAGGATGCCGTGGCACAGTGCATGGCCACACGCTGCGTCCACGACGGTGAACCCGACCTTGGTGGGTGAGCCGTCGGGGTAGCCGGTGGTCGACATGACCCCGCTCTCGGCCTGCACGATAATGTCGACGCCCCCTTTGCGTTGCCCGATCGGACCGTTGCCGAATCCGGAGACCGACGCATAGACCAAACGCGGATTGCGGGCGAGTAGCGCGTCGGCGCCGAGTCCGAGTCGTTCCATGACGCCGGGGCGGGACGATTCGAGGAAGACGTCGGCTTCGTCGACCAGTTCCAGGACGCGGGCACGTCCGGCGTCGCTGCGAAGGTCGAGGCGCAGTAACCGTTTGTCGCGGTTGTATCCGACGAAGACCGGCGAGTGGGGCAGTTGGGCTGCCGCGAGAGATCGGAGCTGGCGTGCGCCGTCACCTTGCGGTGGTTCGACTTTGATGACTTCCGCCCCGTAGTCGGCCAGCAGCAAGCCTGTCGACGGGCCGGCGACCATCTGCGCGACTTCGAGAACTTTGATGCCGGCCAGCGGCAATTCTTCGGTCATTCCAACCCCCATTCGGGTAAACGTCCGCTGAGGATGAGCGTCATGCTGCCGATTCCCTGATCGACTGTGCCCGCACGGTCGAGTGTCACCGTCACCGGTTGGATGCGGTGCCAGTGCTCGTTCGTGCGGCCGTCGGGGTAGGTGATCACGGAGGGGTGTGAGACATCCCAGGTATCGAATTCGACGATCTCTTCGCCACGCCAGACACCGAGACCGGCGCGGTCGTTATAACCGCCGCTGTAGCCCAATCCCTGCATTGCGATCGCCGATCCGAGTTGACTGCAATGGATACCGACCCGGTCGCCTCCAGACAACGAGGCGCTCAGGGTGCACTCACTGAACCGCCTTGTCCCGTCGTGTAATTCGACGTCCAGCTGGGTTCCGGACACTTCCTGAACGGTGCCGTCGTCACGTCGCCGCAGATCCCCGGTCACATAGCCTTCTTCGCCGCCACGTCGACTGAACAAGACGTGGCCCGCGAGAGTCTCGGTGGAGAAGAACAGAAACGCCATCGCGAAGCCCTGCTGATCGAGTGAGACTTTGGGACCTGTGACGGGCTCCTTGATGCCCATTCTCGGCCGCACACCCCAGGAGTGGTCGCGGCACGCCCACCAGTCGCGGAATTCGATGCGCTCGCCTTCGATCTCGAGCCAGCCCTCTGCGGTGCCGATCTGGTCGAATCGTTGGTAGTCCTCGGTGACTCGTCCCCGCACCCGAGCGAAGTGGGGTTTTTCCTCGGCCGGGGGGAGCGCTCCGCGCCAGAGGATTTCCCCGTGCACGGCGTGATCCCCGGATGCGACCGTGAGGCGAAATTCCTGCAGGGGGATGGTGGGTCGGACCGTGATGGGTCCGCACACGGTGTCGATCTCTCGCCCGAGGGAACGGGAGGCCCGCACGTTGTACTGCTTGCCTCGGTGCACCACGACGAATCCGGCGTCGAGGACGTTCATGTTGCGGTAGGCGCCCATCGTGATCTGCAGCGCGGTGGAACCGTCGGGTGCGTAGCACGCGAACCAGTAGCGGTCGAAGAATCGGGGATCACTGGTGCCGACGTGGTCGAAGGTTGTGGGCAACTGGTGCCACAACGTGTCATCCATACTGGTCAGCATCACGAGTCCTTTCTTAAAGACGACGGGGACAGTTCCGGAACCATCCGCATCGGATACCGGCGGGAACGAAGATCGAGGTGCTCGACAATGTTCCTGTGCACCGTGGCAGCATCGGCGCCTGCGGTGGGATCGAGCGTGGTCACGATCTCGCTGAGTACGCTGCGCAACCGGTCGTTGTGCTCCATGACGGCGGTGACGTCGTGTATGTCGACCGGACCGGTGGGCAGATCATCGATTCGTGCTGCGATATCGTCCGACACCACCGGCTTGGCCGATTCGAGCAGGTCAGCGGTGAGGGAGTTGTCCCAGTTCAGAAAGGGCAGGACCCGCATCCAGGCCGTTTCGAGCATTTGAAGGTTCTTGATCACTTCGCTCAGTACTCGTGTCGCGTGTTCGTCCTGGAGTACCGGCGCAACGAGTTGCTCGAGCAGTCTGCAATTGCCGCGGAGTTGTTCCTCGATAGTCGGGCGCATCGTCAGTTCTCCATCATCTTGAACATTGCACGGAACAGCCACGTCGGGCTCTGGTGCACGCGGTCGAAGGTTCCGTCGACGAACACACGTACGCCGGTCAACACGATCACGGCCAGTTTCCAGCACGAAAACACGTTCCACCACAACAGTTCGTCCGGGTCCACTGTGTAACCGGTGATCTGCGTATATGCCTCGACGATCTGCTCGCGCTCCCACACGCCCGGGATCTGATGCTCGCGATGGCGGACCGGGTTGGTAATCCACCCCAGATCCTCGAGCGGGTCACCAAGATGCGCGGTTTCCCAGTCGAGCAGGGCAGAGATCTTGTCCCCGCCGAGCAGAGCATTACCGGGCTTGAAATCGCCATGTACGAGCACTGTTCGTTGTGAAGGTCGTGCGCGGTCGCGAAGCCAGCGGGAGACGAGGTCGAGTTCGGGGATCGGCTCGAGTTGGACGCGTCGCAACTCGTCCTCCCAGCGGCCGAGTTCGGTAAGGCCGGCGTCCGGTCCGGGGTCGTTCAGCAATTTCCCCAGCCCGAGCGAGCGCCAATCGACCTGCTGGACGGCGATCAACAACTCGAGGAACTGCCGGGCCAGTGCGGCGCGTTCGGTCAGCGGCCGCTCACCGTTGAGAACGAACAGATCGCACACACCCTCGACCCGACCCATCACCAATGACGGACTGCCCAACCAGCTTCCATCGACATCGATCCAATGTGCGGGTGGGGCGGGTATCGGTGTCGACTCCAATGCGCGGAGCAGTTCGAACTCGACGTATCGGTCGGTGTCGAGCAGGCTGCCGGCCGGGTCACGACGCATGATCATGGGGAGGTCGTGATTGCCGTCCCCGTCGCGCCACCGCGCCCGAAACACCCAGTTCTCCCGTGAGAGACCGCCTGACAACCGGCGCACATCATCCAGGTGCAGTTCCTGCGCCTCGGGGATACGACTGCAGACGAAGTGGGTCAGAAGGTCTGCGATCTTCTCCTGCTCGTCCGTCGGATCACTTGTCACAAGGGCCATAGCGTCGTTCCTCCTTCAAGACAATCGACTTTAGCGATCGATCAAGTACTCAGGACTATTGCACGAGCAGGAAGAGAACTCAACCATGATGGGAACTTGAGCGATCGATAATCACCAGAAGCGCCACCGTTCGGTAACCCGCTGGATACCTTGCGTGACATCAAATAATGTGCCACGCTGTGCTCCACATCATACTTGATCGATCGATAAAGTGATGTTCGGATCGACGTCGCACGCACCTCGGCTTCGTGGCTGAACGATTGATCAAGGGAAGCCAATGTCCCGGGCACGGTGTGCCCACCCCGAAACCCCATCTCAGGAGGACTCAGATGAGTAAGTACCTCGACGCCTTCCGCGACTGCCTGCAGGTCATCGCCGACGCCGCAGAAGCGGAGAAGGACCCGCACCGCCGCGCGATCCTGGAGAATTTCCTGCGTCATGCCGGTCTCGAGTTCTCCGGCCAGGACGAGCTGATCCTGCATCCGGACATGACCGTCGACCAGCCGCTCTATCACGTCAAGTGGGGGCCGCAGCTGAGCACCTATGACGGCATCGATGCGGTGCAGGGCTACTACAACGGCGTCAACGAGGTCGTCTCCACTTTCCAGGACCATGTGTGCTGGGTGAACGACTGGGGCATCGCCTCGTACTCGACCTTCGTACGCTTCACCACCGGTGCTGTTCTGACCGCCGAAGGGGAGACCGTTCCGAAGCCGGACGAGACGATGTACGCCCAGCACCTGCCCATGGCCATGTTCTGGAGCTACAACTCGGACGCCAAGCTGACGGGCGAAGACGTCTACATGCTCGCTGCGCCCACGCACCACGAGCTGACCGACGACGAACAGTTCACCGTCGATGAGCTCCACGCGGTCGCAAAGTCATTCCTCAAATACTGACATCTCGCCGGACCGCGCAGCACCGCGTCCCCAAGCGCCCGCACGACCTCGTCTGCCAACGGCCCGACTCCCGGCATCCCTTCCGATCGACATGCGGCGTGCAGGTCCTGCACCCCGAGTAGGAGCGCTGATGATCACGAGCCTCGGTTCCCCTGTCCAGATGAGTTTCGTCGTCCCAGATCTCGATACAGCAATGAGCCACTGGATCGAAACGGCCGATACCGGCCCGTTTCATGCTTTCCGCCGGGTCGACGATCTCGGCGTCACCTACCGAGGCACTCCGACACCGCTGAGCATCAGCATCGGACTGGCACAGCTGGGATCCATGCACATCGAACTCATCGAGCAGCACAGCCTTGAGCCCAGCGTCTACCGGGACGCCTACGCACCGGGGCACGGCGGCTTTCATCACCTCTGCTTCCCGGTCCCGGACATCGATGCCACGGTAGAGCAGTACCGCGACGCGGGATTCGAGGTCGGGATGCACTTGCGATTCGGTGACACCCCCGTCGCATACATCGATACCCGTCCCGCAATCGGGTGCATGACCGAACTCATCCGCAACGACCCAGAGATCCTCGACCTCTATGCAGCAGTGGCTGATTCCGCCATCGGTTGGGACGGATCCGACCCCATCCGCATTCTGAACCGATAACCACTATCCGGGTTCATCCCGCAATCCCGACATTGCCCGGCCCTCGCCGATACTGGCCCTTCCGGAAAAAGGATCAACACACCATGGCTTCGAATACCGACTACACACCCACTGCTCAACGCTTCGTCGACAAGGTCGTCATCGTCACCGGTGGAGGTGCCGGCATCGGATACGAGACCGCACGCCGCTTCGCCGCCGAGGGTGCACGCGTGGCAATCTTCGATCTCGACGAGAAAGCGGCCCACTCCATTGCGGACACGATCCGTGCCGACGGCGGGCAGGCGCTGCCCGTCCGTGTCGATATGACCGACGAAGATGCTGTGGCCACAGCTGTGGCCACAGTCCTCGACACCTGGGGAAACCTGGATGTTCTGGTCAACAACGCCGGCCACGGCGACCCGAAGTTCGTCCGTGACATGTCCGTCGACGAATGGGATCGAATGCTCACGCTCAATCTGCGTTCGGTGTTCCTCGGTTCACGCGCCGTGTGGCCCACCTTCGAAAACCAAGGTCACGGCGTCATCCTCAACGCCTCCTCCATCACCGGCCGGATGGCGATGTTCGGACTCGCCGCTTACGGCGCCTCCAAGTCGGCGATCGCCACCGCGACGCGGGTGATGGCCATCGAAGGTGGACGGGTAGGGATCCGCGTCAACTGCGTGTCTCCAGGTTACATCCTCACCCCCGGTTTCCAGGAGTTCATCGACCTTCAAGACGATCCCACCGCTTTCCATGACGCAATGGCCCACCAATCCGCACTGCGCCGATTCGGTTCGCCCGGCGACGTCGCCGAGGCCTACCTCTACCTCGCCTCCGACGCCGCCGGTTGGGTGACCGGTACGGATCTCGTCGTGGACGGCGGGATCACCGCAGGACAACTACCGAACCAGGATCCACGGGCACAACCCGCGGGATAACTCGAATCGACTGTAGGAGAGTCACATGAAAGATCTGGACTGGGCCAAGACCTATATCGAGTCCTTCGCGAAAGGCTCCGATGCGGTACTCGCCCACTGGGCGGACGGGGACGACATCGTCCACGAAGACCCGGTGCTGGGGCAACGCACCACCAACCGTGCCGGCGTAGCCGCCACATTCGACGTCTACTCCAACGCCGACCGGACCAACGGCATCGGTATCCACACCTTCCGCGCGGACGAGTACTTCCCCGGAGATCGATGCGGAGTAACCCACTGGACGTGGACCGCAGAGGACTGCGCAGAGTTTCTGGGGATGCCCACCAACGGTGCAACACTCGTTACCACCGGCGTCTCTGTCGACTTCTTCGACGAAGAAGGAAAGATTGTTCGAGAACTTGCCTACTGGGACGCTGTCCGCGTATCAGAACAGCTCGGCGGCCCGCTCAAGAAGCCGACCGCCGGCTGAACATCCCGGAACTTGCCCTCGGCAACAACATTCCGGGGGCAAGTTCCGTGGCACTCCAGACGGGAGTGCCTCACTTCGAGGCTCGAAGTACAGCAAGGACATGGTCTCCCGATCAGGGTGGAATCCCTGTCAGCGGCAAAGCCCTGGCTTCGGCATTCCAGTACCCCACGATGATCTCGTCGGACCGTCGCTTCGTTGCAGCGGACACTGTTCGCGCGAGGAAAGCCGAAATCGATCCTCGGAGCCGCAAGGATCTCTGACGGCACCACCACCTCAACTTCGACAGGAGTTCTGCGATGCACGCCATGATCGACAGACTGTTCGTCACCCCCATGTCATGGTTGCTGGCCGTGCCGATCGTACTGCTCGACCGACTCATGTCTCCGGACCTGACCGAAATACCGGACTGGGACACTCGTACAGCGTCGCAGTGAGATGTCCGCCGATGCGAGCTGCGCTGATGGCCACCTCGCCATTGTGTCAACGGTGTCTGAATCATGGTCCTGGTCCGTCAGGGCTGCTGAATGTCCTCGTTCCGAAGTACAAGCTCACCTGCGTCGTACAAACATGTGAAACAGGTCCCCGCTGACTGAGGTGCACACGGAGCGCCTCACGGACATTCCGGTAGTCGAGCTCCGCAACGGGTGCCCTTCTCGCTTCTGAAAGGTACGTAACGGACTGTGTTTACGGATGATGTCGTCTTGTCTACTGACCGCCTATGCTGTTCGGTGAGCGCCGGCATTGCCCACGTCCGGCTCAACCGACCGGACAAACTCAACGCTCTCGATGCCCCGATGTTCGAAGCGCTCGTATCCACCGGTCTGCAGTTGACCGATCGCAGCGACGTGTCGGCGGTGGTGCTCTCCGGGGCAGGTCGGGCGTTCTGCGCCGGCCTCGACCTCACCCAGTTCGAACACATGCAGGACGGCACCTCCGATGTGGTCGTACTCGGTGAACGACTCGGTGCCGCCCGAGCTCTGGCGCAGAAGGCCGTCCATGTCTGGTCGATGGTGCCGGTACCGGTGATCGCCGCAGTGCACGGCGTCGCCTTCGGTGGCGGGCTGCAGATCGCGCTGGGCGTCGATATCCGGATTGTGTCACCGGATGCGCGGTTGTCTGTCATGGAAATCCGGTGGGGCCTAACCCCTGATATGGCCGGGACCCAACTACTTCCCGAACTCGTCGGCCGGGATGTCGCTAAGGAACTGACTTTCACCGGCCGCATCGTCGAAGGAGCCGACGCGGTCTCTTTGGGTCTAGCCACCCGAGAAGCTGCCGAGCCGGTCACCGTAGCGCTGGAGTTGGCTCGAGAGATTGCGGGTCATAGCCGCACCGCGTTGGTCCATGCCAAACACCTACTCGACCTGGCAGGGCGGGTTCCGCTGGCTGAAGGACTCGACGCCGAACAACAGGCGGTGGCGGAGCTGATCGGGTCAGACGAGCAGCGCGCTGCGATCAGACGGTGCAGAGGCTGACGCCGAACCAAGCACCAGGCCTGTCACATCCCCGACAGGACCGTGAGCAGCTCACCGATCGATCCGTCGGCTCGGGCCCGATTCGTCGAAGACCTCGATGAGGTCCTCCAGTTCGTCATGGTCGCGGCGTCATGGTCGCGGCGTCATGGTCGCGGCGTCGGGCTGCGGTGCCGACCTAGATCGCCCGGGCCAAGGTCGATTTCGGACTCGATCGAGTCAGCGGTCTCTTGGGAGACCTCATTGACACTGAAACGAATCACGGTGTCTGTGGACGATGCGGCACGTCGGGAGTCGACCGTAGCGACGGCGCGGATGCCGAGATCCGGTGAGTGACATGCCGGGGAAGAATTCCGATAGTCGGGCGGGGCGAGCCGGTGTGATTCCACGGCGAGGATGATGCAACACATCAAGTAGTACGGCACCAGCAGCATCACGAACAAGCCGGCGACGGCGAGTAAAGTCATCTGCGCCTCCGATGTTTCGCGGCGACGCGGGAGCTTGCTTCCGACGTAGTTGTCGATAGGACGAGAGCATTCCCTGCGGGTAAGCGCTCGGTGACCTTCTGCGCCATGGGCGCTCCTCTGTCAGGAAAGTTGGACAGTAAACATAGATATGTTATAACCTGTTTGGAATGGGCGAGTCAACGGGACAAGCGCCTCTGCATCGTCCGGGAGCGGACAATGTAAAGGACTCGGAGGAAGGATCCCTACCGTGCTGACAGATCGACCTCATCCGAGACAAGCAGGTACCGCATGGGATTCAGTCGATGTCCGGATACTGTCGGACAACTCGCTCGCGGATCGTCATGCCATTGTCACCGGCGCAGGTAGCGGTATAGGGCAAGCAATTGCCGTTCGTCTCGCCGAACTCGGCGCGAACGTAACCGGGATCGGCCGAAACGAAGATTCCCTACGGGACACCGAAGAGCGCGCGGAAGGGAAATCCGGGAGTTTCAGGTGGTTCCAAGCCGACGTTCGCGACTCGGCACTCATCAGATCGGTGATAGCGAAAGCAGCTGGCGACACGGGGATCGACGTCCTCGTCAACAACGCCGGCGGTCAATTCTACGCTGCTACAGACGACATCTCGGACAACGGGTTCAGATCGATCATCGACCTGAACCTCAACGCGGTGTTCACCGTCATCTCTGAGGCCAAGAAGTACCTCGCGCTCCGTGGCGGCAGCATTGTGAACATTTCTCTGTCGGGTGTCGATCGCGGTGGGGTCGGACTCGCACATTCGCTCGCCGCGCGTGCAGGTGTGCTCGCGATGACGAAGTCGATCGCACTCGAGTGGGCACATCTCGGAATCAGAGCGAACTGCGTCGCGCCCGGCGTTGTCATATCCGAGCAACTCCCTGAAGCGATCGCAACGTCCCTCCGTGAAGAGGTCGTTCCGCGCTCGGTTCCGGCCGGGCGTCCGACTCCGGTCGACGACGTGGCAGAGCTTGTCGCATATCTCGCCGCTCCGGCTTCTCGGATGATCACCGGCCAGGTCTTGCAGATCGATGGCGCAGCGCATTTGGGGCGCGGTCTACACATGGTGGAGGACTGGCCCCCGTCGCAGGTTCCGACCTGCTGACGGCTGTTGGAGAACGAGAGGGACCGACCGTAGTAACGGTCGGTCCCATTCGTCACTCCCGAACAGTCGCCAGGAGATCAGGCACCCTGCAACCGTGTGTGACCAAGCCCCAGGCGCCGTCCCGACCTGCGCCGATAGCGGCCTTCGTCAAAAGACGATCCCAGCGGGCCACCGATCCGAACTCCGACCTCCATGCGAGCACAGGGCCGGTCAACCTGTGCAGATCGTGTTCGGACGTAGTGCCGATCGCACCGTGAACCTGATGTGCATTGCGGACCACCGTGGACGCCGCGTGCCCGGCGCAGGACTTCGCGACAGCCACAGCGATGGCCATCCCATCGTCCCATCCGACACGTTCGGCATGGTTGACAGCGGCATCGGCTGCAGCTCGCGCCAACGCGGTCTCGGCAGCGACGTGGGATACCAGACGCTGCACGGCCTGAAACTTCGCCAACGGACGGCCGAACTGTTCGCGACTCGAGACATGCTCGACACACAACTCGACAATTCGTTCCATGGCGCCGCACATTTGCAGGACCCTCGCGAGTGCACCTCTGAGGAAAAACAGTTCGGCGGTTCCTTCGGGCACCGGAGTCCACGTCACGTCATCTGCCTGAATAGTCACCGTGTCCCGCGGCTCGCCGGCGAGATTCTCGGCCTGGTGAATGTCGAGGCGGTCTGTCTCGAGGTGTGCGATCACCCAGTGGTTACCGTCGAATCGTAACGGTACTGCGAACCGGGCGTCGCGGGCCCACGGGACTGCACGAGTCGTACCGGAACGGTCCATCAGAAACGCAGTTCCCAGACCATCTTCCATGGGGAGTGCGCCGGTTTCGAGCAGCCATCCGGCAAGAAGGTCGTGCTCTACCAAGGGTGCGGGCACCGCGGCAGCAGATGCTGCAGCGAGCAACGCCGATGCTGCGTGCCAGTCCGCTCCGCTACCTCCGTGGGATTCCGATCCGGTGAGCCGCGTCAACCCGAGTTCGTCGAGTACCTGCCACAGCTTCTCGTCGAACTCGACAACGGTGCCCGGGGTGACCTCGTCCGCACGGTGGGCGGCGAACACCGAGACCATCATGTCGACGACATCCGGATCGATCAATACTGTCGAATTCATCAACGTAAACCTAACTCTCGTGCCACGACGCCTTCGAGAACCTCGGTTGTGCCGCCCCGCAATGTGAAGCCCGGACGTTGTTGAACAGCACTTTCGACCAACGCGCGGAAGCGCTCCGGTTGCGAAACATCCTCGGAATCGTGACGCAGATCGACGTACTCGGCGATGTCACCTTCCGTTGCCGTTCCGAGGAGTTTCACTGCTGCAGCGGCGCTATCGGCAGCCTCACCGCGCTGCAGCGCCCCTGCCACTGCTGACGACATATGATGCAAACCGGTGATACGGCCAATGAAGCGACCGAGTCCACCATCATCGTAACCGGGATGCTCGGGTAGCCCCGCGTGCTCTATGGTCTCGGCCAGCAACGCGAATGTCGACAGAAATCTCTCCGGGCCGCTGCGTTCGTACCCGAGTTCGGAGGTGACCTGCTGCCATCCGTCTCCGATCTTGCCGAGCACCATGTTGTCCGGGACGAACACCTCGTTCAACACAACCTCGTTGAAGTGATGACTACCCGTCATGGAAATGATCGGACGAATCTCAACTCCGTCGGATCGAAGATCGACGATGAACTGGCTCAATCCTGCGTGCCGGGCGGCGGGGTCCTTCGGCGACGTCCGTGCGAGTGCGAAGAACGCATCGGCGTGATGTGCGCCCGACGTCCAGACCTTCGTACCGGTGATCCTCCAGCCTCCGTCGACCTGAACGGCTTTGGTACGCACGCTTGCGAGATCGGACCCGGAATCGGGTTCACTCATTCCGATGCCGAAGAAGCATGTGCCCTGCGTGATTGCGGGCAGGAACTTCAGCTTTTGCTCCTCCGTCCCGAATTTCATGAGCGATGGTGCGATCTGTCGGTCGGCGATCCAGTGCGCAGCAACGGGCGCACCGCAGGCAAGGAGTTCCTCGGTGACGATGAACCGCTCGATGTGCGATCGGCCGTGACCGCCGTACTCCGTCGGAATCGTCATGCCGATCCACCCACGTGAGGCAAGGCGGCGCGAGAAGTCCGGGTCCCACCCCGTCAGCCATGTATCCACTCCGGGTATGAACAACTCGGATTCGAGACAATCCTGGAGAAACGCTCGGACTTCAGTGCGGAGTACCGTGTATTCCTCGAGATCGTCCAGGCCGAGCGGGAGCAACCGGTTTGCGTTCACCATCATTCTCCTTCGCGATGTGCCGAGGCGGGTTACCGTCGGCGACAGCGACTTTCACACCCGGTCCGACGTCAGGACCTCTCCGATCCGCTGCAGTCCACCCCGGTACATACCGCTGACAGCCTGTTCGAGCTCGTGGCCTTCGGCCTCACTGTCTGCCTGGAACTGCGCGGTCCACAGGATGTCAGAGCCGCCATCGGCTGCGGGCACTACGGAAAATCGTGAGCTGAAGTTCTTCAACACCAGCGGACCATCGATGTAGTCGTACTCGTAGTAGTGGCGCGCATCGACATGCTCGGTGATTCGTTCACGTGCTGTTCCCGCCCCGCCTGCCAGTTCTGCATGGCGGACATCGCCGTCGAGCCATGACTTCTCTACCGCCGGCAGCCACTTGTCGATCTCGCCGGGAGCTCCGCACAATGTCCAGATCTCTTTTGCCGTATGAGGGTAGTGCTCGGCCTCGTTGATGGTGATCTGAATGGGCATGTCGTTCTCCTTGTTGTGGTGCAACAGTTTCCATAAACGATCGGACTGCCGTGTCTTTGGATGCGCCGGTCCCGAAAAGCTGATGTGATGGGGTCTGGCGCTCGACGTCCGGTGCGTTTAATATCGTAAATATAATCATGGTAAACGCGGCGTGGCAAGAGTCACATACGGCCGCAAGGAGTGCTCGTACAAGCATATGGCGCGACTCTCCACGGCGAAAGGACGAAACTCATGGATCTGCGACTGGCAGGGAAGGTTGCGATTGTCACGGGCGCAAGTCGTGGTCTCGGGAGGGCTGCGGCAGAGGCGCTGCTCGACGAGGGGGCCTCGGTGCTCCTTGTGGCACGGTCGAAAGAGCCGCTGGACGAGCTGCACAACCGCTACCCCGACCGAACAGCGGTGCGGCCGTGCGACATGCGTGACATGAATGCGGTTGCGGAGCTCGCAGATGCAGCGGTCGAAGCCTTCGGTCGACTCGACATCGTCGTCAACAATGCCGGGATCGCGCCTGCCGGCCGATTCGACGAACAGCCGCAGGAGCAGTGGGACGAGGTGTTCGACGTGAATGTGCGTGCACCTGCTGTGCTGACTCGAGCTGCAGCGCGACACCTTCTTCCTCAGAAGTCGGGCAAGATCATCAATGTGGCCAGCACGTCGGGTATCAAGGGAAAGCCGACCTTGGTCGCGTATTCGTCGTCCAAGGGCGCGGTGCTGCAGTTCACGAAGGCGCTTGCCGGTGAATGGGCCAAGAAGGGTGTTCAGGTCAACGCCATTGCACCTGGTGCTTTCACGACCGACGCGCAGGCCGCGGTCACCGAATCCCCCGATGTGCTTGCCAAGCGGCTTCGGAAGATTCCCGCCGGTCGCATGGGTAGTCCGGCCGAGTTTGGTCCGCTTGTCGCATACCTCGCGTCGCCTTTGTCCGATTTTGTTACCGGTTCGGTTGCCGTCATCGACGGTGGCGAAGTCAGCCGACTCTGAGAGGATCACCATGATCATCGACGCACATACGCACATGTGGCCCGACGCCGTCGCGAGGAAGGCACTCGCCGGCTCGGTGCCGGATCTCGAGCGCCGCGGCGACGGGACCCAGGACGGTTTGAAGAAGTCCATGAAGGACGCGGGAGTGGACCGCTCCGTATGCCTTGCGGTGGCCAACGACGGCGGCTCGGTCGACAAGGCCAACAAATTCTCGGCTTCCCTCGACCCCGATCATTTCATTGGTTTCGGCTCGGTCCACCCTGATTTGACGCCGGAAGAGAACATCGAGAGCCTGCGCCGACACGGGTTGAAGGGCGCGAAGATTCACCCGTTCTTCCAGCGCTATGCGTTGGACGACCGACGGCTCGCGCCACTGCTGGACGCGATGCAGGGCGAGTTCGCTGTCATCATCCATGTCGGTTCGATCAGCACAGCGAGCTCCGAAGGGGTGTGTAGCCCGACCATGCTTGCGGATCTGGCTCGCAACTTCCCGAAGCTTGACGTCATCGCATGCCATTTCGGCGGATACCGGCAGTTCGAGGCCGCCGCCGAGACGGTGGTGGGTCTTCCCGTTTACCTGGACACCTCGTGGCCCCCGAGCGTGGCCGAGCTCAACCCTGTGGAAGTACGCAAAGTGATCGAGAAGCACGGCCCGGAACGTGTTGTCTTCGCGTCCGACTGGCCGATGGCCGATCAGGCGCGTGAGATCAGGGCGGTTCGTGAACTCGGACTTGCCGATGATGATGTGGAGCAGATCCTCGGACTCAATCTGGCACGACTGCTCGACATTTCGGTCTGACATCAGTTCCAGCTCGTCACCTGGAAGATCGCGTTACCCAGGTGACCTGAGGCCCGGAGGATTGCGATTGCAACCTCCGGGCCTTTCCATGGATCCTTGCGCGTTAAATATAGATATGGTTAAGTGATTTAGCACACGTGTCGTGCATCACAATTCCAGGGAGGCCGCCATGACCACTGCTACTGCCTTCGATCCCCTCAGCCCGGAAGTTCAACAGGATCCGTATCCCTACTACAAGGAACTGCGGCGCAACGCACCGGTCCAGTACATCGAATCGGTCGCAGCCTGGGGGATCTTTCGCTACTCCGACGTCGAGAGCACGTTCAAACGCCCCGAGATTTTCTCGGCCAAGGACTTCACCACCAACGCATTCGGCGAATTCGATCCGGTATCCGAGGTGAAGTCCATCATCGCCACTGATCCACCGGAGCACTCGCGTATCCGACGTTTGGCCAACGCCGGATTCCGGCCAGGTGCGATCAAAGCCATGGAACCGAAGGTCGACGCTGTGATCGAACGACTGCTCGACAACCTCGAAGGTCAGCGCTCCGATTTCGATCTGGTGTCCGATTTCGCTGCTTATGTCCCCGTCAACGTCACCGCCGACCTGCTCGGAGTGGAAGACCCGGACGTGCGAGAAGACTTCAAGCGCTGGACGGCGGATCTGCTGCAAGCGCCCAACCGAGGAGTGCTCCCGCAGGGCGATCTCGACCGCATTCGCGCGAGTGTCGCCGAGCTTCGCGCCTATTTCACCGAGCAGATCGAGTATCGACGCACGCACCCCGGAAGCGACCTGATCTCCGATCTGGTTCGCGCCGAAGAGGAGAGCCAGACGCTCACTGCCACGGAGATTCTGAGCTTGGTGGCGCTGATGCAGTTCGGCGGTTCCGAAACTCCGTCCCACCTCATCAGCTCGACCGTATACAACCTGTTCTCCCATCCCGAGATCCTGGCCGAGGTGCGCCGCGACCCGAGCCGGGCGCTGGCTGCCGTCCAGGAGACACTGCGCCAGAACTCGCCCGTGCAGATGGTGTTCCAGACCGCGGTTGAGGACGTCGATGTCGCGGGCGTGACCATCCCGAGCGGATCCATGGTGTTCTCCTACATCGCCGCAGCCAACCACGACGACACGGTGTTCGACGAACCGGAGAAGTTCGTTCTCGACCGCCCCAACCTCAATAGGCACCTGTCGTTCGCCACGGGCGCACACCACTGCATCGGTGCTCCGCTCGGGCGGATGATGTGCGCCAAGGCAGTCGGAGGCGTGCTGGCTCGCTTCCCTCATCTCCGACCGCTCGAAGAACGTCCCCGATGGATGCCTTCCTACTGGGTCCGTGGTCTTGCGCAGTACCGGTTCACTGCCTGACGCACCGGTTCGAGGCCGAGTGCGCCTCGCATCTCGATCGACTCATCCAGAGTGTGCCCTCCTGGATGACGAGCCTGTTCCGGGGGTTGTTCTCGAAGCCGTCCGATCGGACTGAAAAGACCAGTCCGGGAATAGGAATCGATATGAAACTCGAAGGTAAAGTGGCGTTTGTGACCGGTGCTGCGCACGGGCAGGGCGCCTCACACGCACGCTACCTGGCGAACGAGGGCGCCCGCATCGTTGCGGTCGACATCTGTGAGGACATCAAGCCGATCTACCCACTGGGTACCCGAGAAGAGCTGGACGGCACCGTGGCATCGATCAACGACGCCGGTGGTGAAGCCATTGCAGTCCAGGCTGATGTTCGTTCGTCGCCGGAGATGAAGGCGGCCGTCGACGTTGCGGTCAAGGCCTTCGGTACCGTCGACATCCTGTGCAACAACGCAGGCGTATGTATCGTCGAGGCGGTCGACGAGATTTCCGATGAAAGCCTCGATGCGGTGATCGATGTCAACCTGAAGGGAGTCTTCAATACCGTGCGGCACATTGCGCCGATCATGAAGGCTCAACGGTCGGGAAAGATCATCAACACCGCCTCTGCGGGCGGTCTCAAAGCCCTACCGATGGTCTCGCACTACGCGGCAGCAAAAGGCGGCGTGGTGATGGCGACGAAGAGTTGGGCGAACGAACTGTCGGAGTGGGGAATCAACGTCAACGGCATCGCTCCCGGAACGATCTACACCGGAATGATCACCGGAATCGCCGGGCAACTGGGGCAGGATCCCGGCGAAGCATTCGAGCAGTTCAATGCGAACAACATGTTCAAGGGCGAGCGCGGCCACGTCACTGTCGATGACATCTCCACAATGGTGGTTTACCTAGCGAGTGACGACGCACGGATGATCACAGGTCAGGTCATCCCGGTGGACGCCGGCTGGGTCGCATCATAAGCCCTGCAGGTCGACGCGATCCGTATACGCGGATATGAGCGCCCCAGCGAATGGATCTCGCTGGGGCGCTCGTTGTATGTGGGAGGCTGAGCACGCCTCGGCTCCTTTGTCCTCTTCCGAGCGACTCCGTGCGCCTTCGCGGGCGAACTCGCCACGGTCCGAGGGGATTTCGTCCCGACATTTCGACTGGTTTCGCAGGACCGCGGTCGTCAGCCTGACGACTCGGGTACTCACCGAGGTGGCACAGCAACGGAGTACGTCATCCCGTCAGCAATCACTGCGTCCTTCCTGACGGGAACGTACACGGTCTGGCTTCGGACATAGGCTTCCCTCGGTGCAGGATCCGTGTCGGCTCAGAAGAATATTGTCCCACCAACGCCAACCCTTCGCCGAGCCTGCCACAGTCGGGACGTGGTCGGTAACTTCCGTCGGTCCATAAGCTCTGCAGGTCAATGCGATCCGTGGACTCGGATGTGAGCGCCCCAGCGAATGAATGTCGCTGGGGCGCTCGTTGTATATGGGGCAGGATCAGTCCTCGGATATCTCGATGGCCCCTTCCGGGCAACTCTGCGCGCCTTCACGGGCAGAAGCTTCGTGTCCGGGTAGCACCTCACGGGCGACGTCCCGATGATCGGCGAAGCCTTCGTCATCCGGTTCGTACACGTCGGGCGCGATGGAATAGCAGCGTCCGTGGCCGCTGCACAGCCCACTGTCGATCGTCAGTTTCATCGCGTCATCCCTTCGTGGCGGTACCGAATGTGAGTTCCAGCGAGGTCGTCGTCCTCAACTGGCTGGTTTCCGTCTTTGCCGACGTTCCTTCGGTGAGATGGAAGTCGGGTATACGGCGGAGGAACTCCTCGAGCGTTACCTTGAGCTCGAGGCGTGCAAGGTGTGAGCCGAGGCAACGATGGGGGCCGATGCCGAATGCCGAATGGACGGTTCCCTTGCGGTGGATGTCGAGAACAGCGGGATTTTCCACCAGTTCGGGATCTCGCGATACCGCTGCGTAGTTGAGTGCGATCCAGTCGCCGGCGCGCAACTCGAGATCTCCCAGCGTGGTGTCCTGGGTGACATACCGAGCCGGCGCGACGACAGGCGCAAACAGACGCACGAATTCTTCGACGGCCTGTGGGACAAGATCGGGATTGTCGTGCAACTCCTTCCGCACATCGTCGTGTTGGGCAAGGTAATTCACCGCGGCAGTCATGGCATGAGTGGTCGTCGCCAGGCCCCCGAAGACCAGGTCCAGGACAATGGCTACCTTGTCCTCCCACGGTGCGGGCGTTCCGTCCTCGCGGTCGACACCCGCATTGACGACGTCGACGACATCACCCCGCGGCTCTTCCTTGGTGCGCTGCTCCAGATATGCTGCCAGATAGTCGTTTACCTTCATGAAGTACTGAGGACGTTCCTCGATCGGCCCGAAGGTACCTTTGTCGATGCCCTCGAACAGTTCGGGGAGGTCGGATTCGGGCACCCCCATCAGGCAGCGGAAGAACACCATTCCGGGCAGATGCGCCGAGAAATCGGAAACGAAGTTGCAACGGCCTTTGTCGGCGAACTTGTCGATCAATTCGTTTGCGATCGTGCGAATCTGATCTTCGAACTCGGCGACGGCTGTGGGCGAGAAGAAGGGGTTCAGGGCCTTGCGCCACTTGTCGTGGTACGGCGGGTCGGATTCCTCCGGGAGGATGACGGGGGAGCCGTCGGGGCGATTGACCATGTAACCTTTGGCCGAGCTGAATGTGCGCCAGTCCTGAGCGGCTTTCTTCACATCCTTGTAGGTGTTGATGACCTTGTATCCATGTCCGGTCTTGCTGTGCGCAACCGGGCACTTCGCGGCCATCTCGTTCAGCACGTCCTCGAAACGCTCGTTGAACTCGGGATCTTCGAAGTCGAAGTCGTTGAACATGTCTCGCTTGAACGGTTGCACTGGAGGTGTCTGAGTCACAGTGGATCCTTCGCTCTAACAGTCGGTCGACGGGGCTGGAAGGGAATGTGGTGGCGGCTCACCGCAACCCTTACTGGGTACCTCGGAGCCTGTGATGTGGAACACTTCATAAGATATCTATATTTAACGGGCCCGTCAACCGTCGGATCGGGTGCCGACCGACTTCCTCGCCGCCCTCGGCAGAGAGAACCGGTGAGGGTGATCGGTTGTCAGTTCAGTACGCGATCACGTGTTTCGGGCATTCGGGCGTATACCACGAGGCCCACCAGGGCGGCTCCGGCCACATACATCCAGACCCGGTCCTGCATGCCGTTGGTCGCTAGCCAGGTGGTGACATAAGGTGCGGTCCCCCCGAACACTGCAACCGCGATGGCGTAGGGGAATCCGATCCCGGTGGTGCGGATCTCCGCGGGGAACTGCTCGGCCATGACCGTCGCAATGAGGCCCGCGTATCCGGCCAGCAGGGTGACTCCGATGATCTCCACCATGAACAGGGTCCAGAATCCCCCGGTTTCGAGCAGCCGGAAGGCGGGATACGCGAACAATAGAAATCCTGCTGCGAAGAAGATCATGATCGGCTTGCGGCCGACGCGGTCGGCGAGTATGCCGACGAACGGCAGCAGGCACAGGAAGTACGCCAACGCGATCGTGTTCGCGACCAGCGCGGTCTGCAGTTCCATCGTGCCGAGGGCCGAGCTGACGTATCCCGGCATGTAGTTGATCCAGATGTAGTAGATCAGAACGCCGGCCGCTGCCATCCCGATCACCCGAAGCGCCGCGCCCGGGTGCTTCCGGAGCATCCGAGTCAACGGGTTCCGCTGGATACGACCTTCTTCGCGTGCATTGCGGAAGTCGTCGGTCTCGTCGAGTCCGATGCGCAGCCACAGGCCGACCAGCCCGAGGAGTCCGCCGACGATGAATGCCGCGCGCCAGCCCCACGACGCCATAGCGTCCGGTTCCAATACTGAGGTGAGGCCGAGCGCCAGGAGCGCTGCGATCAACACACCTAGTCCGGCCGATACCTGCTGCCACGATCCGGCGAACGCCCTGCGCATACCTGTTGCGGACTCCACAAGTAGCGCGGACGATGACCCGAACTCGCCACCGGCGGAGAATCCTTGGACCAACCGAGCGAGGAGGAGAACGACGGGTGCTGCGACTCCGATCTGTTCGTAGGTGGGGCACAGTGCAATCAGGAACGCGCACCCCGCCATCATTACGATCGTCAGTGTCAAGCCCTTCTTCCGGCCGTGACGGTCGGTGAAGGCACCGAGCACTGCGCCGCCGACGGGGCGCATCACGAACCCGACCGCGAACACAGCGAGCGTGGCCAGAAGACCGGCCGCGGCGGAGGCCGGGGGAAAGAATTGCGTCGCGAAAACAGGAGCGAGGGCACTGTAGAGGGCCCAGTCGATCCACTCGACCGTGTTGCCTACCGAACCGGCAACAAGAGCCTTTCGTTTTCTGCGGACCTCGTCCGGGGGCGTCTCGAGATGTTCCGGGGTGTTCTGAAGTGTCATTGCCACACCTTCTTTGGACTTGTCGGCCACTATCGGCCGACGAAATACGCCGATCGTTTCTCCGCCATGGCGCGTCGCGCTTCCCGCGAATCGTCCGTGGCCATCACGACGGCGTGGTGCGAGGAAATGAGATCGAGTGCTGTGGCCAGGTCGTGTCTTTCGCCGAACCGTGCACTGCGCTTGATCATCTGCACGGCAACCGGAGGCTGCCGTGCGATTTCACGCGCAAGGTCGAGCACTGCCTGCTCCAGTCGGTCATCCGGATACACCTCGCTGACCAAGCCCAGGGACAGTGCTTCGTGAGCGTCGACAACTCGTCCGGTCCACATCAGCTGGAGGGCGGTTGCGCTTCCGACGATGCGGGGAAGGAGGTAGCAACCCCCGTCACCGGGAACGAGTCCCACCTTGATATAGGCCTGGGAGAATCGCGCGGATTCCGAAGCCATCCGGATATCCGTCAGCAGCGCCATATCCATTCCGGCCCCGAACGCGTCGCCCGAGACTCCGGCCAGGTACGGCTTGCTCAGGGCCTGTGCTGCGTGGGCAACCCGGTGCACATGCTTCGTGAGGAGGTTCTTCGCACCGAGCGGTGTCGGTTCGATTTCGTCGAGGACGGAAAGATCGACACCCGAACAGAACGACCCTCCGGTCCCGGTCAGGACGACGACGCGGATGTCGGGGCGCCGTTCCGCGTCGATCAGAGCGTCAGCCCAGGTGTCGATCATTTCGAGGGTGAAGGCGTTCTTACGGTGCGGTCGGTTGAGGCGAATGGTGGCGATATGATCTGCCACGGTGTATTCGATGTCTGCCACTGGACTCCCTTCGAGGTGCGCGCGGTCAGTCCGCGGCGCCGAGAACGAGAACGTTGTAGTACTGCGCCCCTGAACCTGCCCCCGCGACAAGGCCCGTTCGGGCGCCGGCCACCTGCCGGTCGCCGCTCACGCCGCGAATCTGTCGAACGGCTTCGATGATCTTCAAGGTCGGCGCGCCCCAACCGATATGGCTGAACGACATGACCCCGCCGTCGGTGCAGGTCGGAAGACCCCCGTCGATTCCGATACCGGTGTCGAGCGCAAACGCTCCGCCGTCGCCCTGTTTGCAGAACCCGAGGGCCTCGTACTGTCTGAGTACCTCGGCGGAGTTGACGTCGTAGAGCTGGACGAAGTCCAGATCGTGGGGTTCGAGGCCGGCGGTCGCGTAGGCACGCGCGGAGGCATCGGCACCGATCATCCACGCGTCGTCGTATCGTGGGGGATCGACGTACTGTTGACGCATCCACTCGGAGCCACCGCCGAGGATCCGCACCGGCGTGGAGGGAAGGTCGCGGGCACGCTCCATGGACGTGACGACCAGGGCGGCAGCACCTTCGTTGGCCAGGCACACCTCCAGCCTGGTGAACGGATCGACGACCTTCGGGGCGGCGAGGATATCTTCTGCCGTGTACGGTCCACGGCCGGCCATGACGGCATCCGGATTTCGGGATCCTGTATTGCGGATAGTCGCGGCCGCGTGCGCCATCGCCTCGCGTGCGTGCGGGTATGCGTGTAGGTAGCGTTGCGCGACGAGAGCGAACTGAGCTGTGGTGAACGATCCGAAGGGTTCGACGAATTCGTTCGCAGGGCGGGTGTAGGACGCAACGCGTCCGGCTTCGGCGTTCATCACGCCGGCCTGACCGCCAGTGATCAGGACGGTGTGGCACTGTCCGGTGGCGATCGCCGCGGCAGCGTCGAGAACCGCGGGCACACCCTGTGGGTAGGTGTCGCCGATCCAGCGGACAGGGATGCCCAGTAGCCCCGCCCAGTCCGCCGACCCGGGCTGGAAGACGGTGCCTCCGGGTCCCGGCCAGCGGGCGCAGATGCCGTCGACCTCGGTCTTGTCGATGCCGGCATCGGCGAGGGCAGCCTTCGCGGCGCGCACACTCGCGGTCAACGAGTTCATCTCGAGGCTGCGCGCCTGTTCGGTCATACCGACACCCACGACTGCGATGTCGTGGAACGGGTGCGACGCGGTCATGACACACCTGCCCGGGTGTCGAACTTCTCTCGTACCTGTGCCTTCGTGATCTTGCCGACCGCGTTGCGGGGGAGATCGTCCCACACCTCGATCCGTTCCGGAATCTTGATGCTCGGCAGTCCGTGGTCTCGGCACCATTGGGTGAGCTCCTCGGCCGACGGCGCCGGAGAACTGTTCGCCACCACCGCCGCAACGATGGATTCGCCCCATTCGGGATCCGCGATCCCGACGACCGCTGCCTCGCGAACCTGCTCGTGCAGCGTCAGGACGTTTTCGATCTCCGTCGGCGCAATGTTGAAGCCGCCCCGGATGATCAGATCCTTTTTCCGGCCGACGATCTTCAGGTATCCGTCGGATGTCCACTGTCCGATATCCCCGGAATGCATCCATCCGTCGATGAGCACTTCGTCGGTTTTCTCCGGTTCACGGTAGTAGCCGGTCATGGTGTAGGGCGTACCGAAGACGATCTCTCCCGATTCGCCGGGTGATACGTCGGCGCCGGTGTCGTCCACCAGCCGCACCATGACCGCCAGGGATTCCTTGCCGCATGTGGAGAATAGGTCCGGTCGTCCGTCGGCGGCGAGAGCATGATCGCTCTTGCGGAGCATGGTGCCGATCGAGGCAACCTCTGCCATGCCGTACAACTGCACGAAGATCGGTCCGAATCGTTCGACCAGGGCTTCTACTCGGTCGGGGGCGATCGGTGCAGAACCGTATCCGATGGTCCGGAGAGTCGGGATCGCCTCGGGCCCGACATCCGACTCGAGCAGTCTGATCAGCATGGTGGGCACGAGGAATGTGTGTGTGACGGCGTTCGAGCGTACCTCCTCGGCGAACCGATCGGGTTTGAAACCGCGCGAGTCCGCGAAGCCGATTGCTCCGCCGAGGAGGGTCAACGGTGCGATGGTGATCTGCATGCTCGAGTTGTGCGGGATCGCGATCATCCATCGTGTCCGGTCGGACAACTCGTACTCGGACACCGCTACCGCTGAATGCTGCAGTGTCGCACCGACACTGAACAGGATTCCCTTGGGACGGCCGGTGGTGCCGCTCGAGTACACGATGCAGAAGTCGTCCTCCGGCTGCACCTGGGTCTCCGTAGCGGGAGTCGCGGTAGAGGATTCGCTCAGCTGTCGCTCGTACTCACTCGGTTCGTCGATATCGATCACGACGACATCCGATCCCTCGACCAGTCGTCGTGCCATCGGCGCCAGCTCACCATCGGCAAGAACGACCATGGGGGAGCAGTTGTCGAAGATGTCCGCGTATTCGGGTTCGCCCAGGCGAAAGTTCAGCCCCACGTACACGGCGCCCGCCTTGGCGCACCCGCCGACGAGCTCCACCACTTCGATTCTGTTCGACACGAGCACCGCCACACGATCACCGCGGGCCACCCCGTAACGATCGACGAGCAGGTTGGCCAATCGGCATGCCCTCTCGTTCACCTGTGCCCAGGTGAGAGCTCGTGAACCGGCGAAACATGCTGTGCTGTGCGGAGTTCGGCGGGCGTTTCTACTGAACGCGAGTCCGATATTCATCTCAGTCCTTTGTATCGATAGCTCGAAATGCGGGGAACGTCCACTTGTCGTCGATCTCGACCCACGTCACTTCGACACGAGTTCCGATCGGAGTCGGCCGGTCTCCTTCGTGAAGGATGTTCGTCAGCAGTTGCCAGCCCTCGTCCATGTCGACGATCGCGATTTCGTAGGGGGCCGGCAGTGCCGGCGAGGGCGAACGATGAACCACGGTGCTGCTGTACACCGTTCCGCGACCCGAGCTGGCCTGGTAGCTCCACTGCTCTGCGAGGCAATGCGGGCAGATCAACTGCGGGGTGAAAAAGCTTCGCGTGCAGTTGTCACAGACGGGACGAACCAGTCGGTGCTCGCGGGCGGCAGCCCAGTAGGGTGCTGTCAGTTCACTGGGGGACGGCAGAGGGCGCTCGAGGTGCATGTCCATCATTTGCCGCCGAGGAGCAGAAGGTGCGCGGCTTCGGAGACCGGCATGCCGACGACGACACCGCGATCCTTCGCGGGGCCGTTGCAGGCGCTGATCAGGCCTTCGCTGTAGCCGCGGAAAGCATCACCGATCGGAGCGGTCCGCCCATCGATGCACGCACCGGCGAGTCCTGCCTCCTCGGCGGTGCGCAATCCGACGATCCCGGATTCATTCTTCGACATCCCGCCGTCGTGGCAGATGAACGCCCACGGATCGGCCTCGAGCAAGAATTTCGCGCCGCTGCGGCCGGTGTGCCCGGCAGTGACCATGACGCTTCGGCCGGCATCTTCCGGCAATGCCCACACGATGGAATCCGTGACGACGATCCGACGGCCGTCCGGTAGTTCTTCGACGGTCTCCCGCCGAATCTTGTTCCCCACCGAGGTGTCGGTCGATTCGTTGTCCCGCAGCAACTCGGCGGCCTGTCGAACCGGCATACCGACGGTAACGCCGAGACGCTCAGCGTGGTAGTTCACATGGGAGATCACGCCGCTTTCGTAAAGATCGCGCCCGTTGCCCATTTCGACGGTCATACCGTCCGCGGTGGCGGCGGGCACGCCCAGCGCTTCCAGGTACCAGAGCCCGGCAATTCCGGCGCCGTCCTTACCGACACACGCGTCGTGTCCGATCACGCCGCGCGGACGATGTACGGCACACATGCGTGCAGGAAGTACACCAATATACGACGCGGGAAGGACGACGTCGCGACCGGTGTTCCGTTCGTCGACCCAGCGCGCGGAGTCCATGATGACGATCCGTCGGCCATCGCGTTCGGCAACAACTTCCTGGGGATGATCTTTCTCCCGCTCGAGCAGAGTCTCGCCCACGTCATTTCTCCTCATCTACTTGTCGCTCCATGAGACTGTGGCGTAGATAACAGTGATATCTTAATTATATTAACTCGCCTCGACCAGTGGGAAGGGTGAGTGATGTTCGCGTCCCGCGCTCTGAGGCGCCCCTTCGTGAGAGCCTGCGAAGTCACTCTCGACAATCACGAAAACATGATTATATTATCTGCCTTAAGGCGTGAGGGGAAGAGCCCGCGCAAACGAATTCGAAGGAGTAGCCAGTGAATCTCGACGGAACATCTGCGCTGGTGACCGGCGGCGCATCCGGCCTCGGACTGGCCAGTGCACGCGCCCTCGCCAAGCGAGGAGCACACGTCACCGTCTTGGACCTGCCCACATCGGCCGGTGAGGACGTCGCCGCCTCATTCGGAGGTACCGCCACCTTCGCGCCCGCCGATGTGACCGACGAAGAATCGGTATCGGCCGCACTCGATCTCGCGCAATCTCACGGACACTTGCGCGCGGTGGTCCACTGCGCCGGCCGAGCTCACACCATGCGCATCCTGGACAAGGAAGGCAACCCGAACCCGCTGGAAGACTACGCAGGCGTGATTCGGACGAATCTCATCGGTTCCTACAATGTCCTGCGACTCAGCGCGGCGCGCATGGTCGACAACGACCTGCTCGACGGTGATCGAGGTGCCATCGTGATGACGGCATCGGTAGCCGCCTGGGAAGGGCAAGTCGGGCAGATTCCCTACGCCTCGTCCAAGGCCGGTGTCGTCGGCATGACGATCGTCGCGGCACGCGATCTCGCCAAATACCAGATCAGAGTCGCGACCATTGCGCCGGGCATTTTCGACACCCCGCTGCTCGGACGACTTCCGGAAAATGTGCGCGAGTCGCTCGGCCGCTCGGTGCCGCACCCGAGCCGCCTCGGTGATCCCGCAGAATTCGGCGACCTCGCCGCCTACATCATGGAGAACCCAATGATCAACGGAGAGACGATCCGACTCGACGGCGCAATCCGGATGGCAGCACGATGAGCACCACCGAAACCGTCGAATCACTGCTGGTCGAGGAACACGAGAAAGGAGTCGTCGTTCTCACCATCAACCGGCCGTCCGCACGCAACGCCGTCGACCTCATCACCGCACAAGCGATCTCCCGCACCCTGGATGCGCTCGACGACGATCCGGACTGCCGAGTAATCGTGCTCACCGGCGCGCAAGGTTTCTTCTCGGCGGGAATGGACCTGAAGGCATTCCGGGCAACGGGAGAACGACCGATCGACGCCAAACGCGGACCGTTCGGCCTGGTACACATGCCACCGGAAACCCCGATCATCGCTGCCGTCGAGGGCGCTGCGGTAGGCGGCGGATTCGAGATTGCGTTGTCGTGCGATCTTGTCGTCGCAGCCGAAGACGCCGTGTTCGGCCTTCCCGAAGTCAAACGCGGCCTGACCGCCGCGGGCGGCGGATTGCTGCGATTGCCCTCGCGCATCCCGTACCACCTGGCGATGGAGGCCGCCCTGACCGGCCGCGCACTCTCCGCCCTGTGGTGCTCGGAAGCAGGCCTGATCAACCGAGTCGTAGAGTCCGGCCAGGCACTCGGCGCGGCACTTGCACTTGCTCAGGAAATCGGCGCGAACGGCCCTCTTGCAGTGAAGGCCTCGAAGAAGGTGATCGTCGAGTCCGCGAACTGGACGGCGGCAGAGGTGTTCGATCGGCAGGAGACGATTGTCGATCCGGTTCGCCGGTCGTCGGACGCTCAGGAAGGCGCTGCCGCCTTCGCAGAGAAACGGGCACCCAACTGGACCGGCCGCTGATCGGACGATCCGCTCCGTCCAGCCCCTCAGGGGCACCGGGGGTCCACAGGAGCACCGACAGGACATGCAGCAAGGAGTATCGGATGACGGTCGGCAATGAGAACACGACCGATCTGAAGGACATGACACCGCAGTTCTACGAACCGCGTATGCCACCGAAAAGATCGGAGCTGCTTGCCCAACGGATCGTGAGAGAAATCCGAACAGGGGGACTGCGTCCCGGCGATCCGCTTGCGACCGAACCCGAGATGTGCGTAGCTCACGGTGTCGGCCGGAGTACGCTCCGCGAAGCGCTGCGCATTCTCGAACTCCTCGGTGTGGTGACGATCCGTCCGGGTCGCGGCGGTGGCCCCGTAGTCGCCGCTCCGAACTCACGACACCTGGCCAGCATGATGGCGTTGCTGATGCAGTGCTCCGACACCACGTTCCGTTCGGTTGTCCAACTGCGGGGATACATCGAACCTATCGCCGCGTCACTGTGTGCCGTCCACCGGGACGACGCGACCGTGTGTGCCCTGAACGAGTCGGTCACCGCCATGGCCGCCGATATCGACGACGAAGCGGTCTTCCTTGAAGAAAATCACCGATTCCACACTCTCGTGGCGGGCGGCGCCGGCAACCCGTTGATCACCTACATATCCAACTCTCTCGATTGGATTCTCGACGGTGCACCCCTGGGTGTGCAGTTCACGAGAAGCGCACGCCGTTCGGTTCTTTCCGTACACCATGCGATCTACCGGGCGATCGAAGCCGGCCTGCCCGAGGATGCGGAGAAGCAGATGAAGCACCACATGATGGAAACGGCAGGGTACTTCGAGAAGAAGTTCCCCGCCGTCATGGAGCAGATCGTGACGTGGGAGCTCTACGGCCTCTGATCGGCAGGCATCGGCAGCACCCGCCCGGTGAATCCGGGCGGGTGCTGTTCTGTCGGTTCCACCTCACACATGCAACAGGTGGGGACGAGTCGGTCCGCTCGTCCCCACCTGCGCCTCGTACGGAATCAGCCCGAGTACGCCCCGCTCAGCAGAATCTGCTTGATCTCGGTGAACTCGAGGATTCCCTCGGCGCCGCATTCTCGACCCCACCCGGATTGCTTGACACCACCGAAGGGTTCGGTAAGCGAGCACCCCGCGAGGTTGAGTGCGACACCACCCGAGCGGATTCGTCGCGCGATCTCGAGTGCCTTGTCACGGTCCTTCGCATACACCGATGCGGCGAGGCCGTACTTGGTGTCGTTGGCGATTCGAACCGCATCGTCGATGTCGTCATAGGCGATGACGACGACAATCGGCCCGAAGACCTCCTCTTGCGCGATCTCCATGTCGGTAGTGACGTCGCGCAGCAGCGTCGGAGCGAAGTAGTAGCCACGGTCCAGCCCGTCCGGTCGCTTACCGCCGGCTGCGATCACCGCGCCCTCCTCGAGGGCCTTGGCGAGCATCCGCTCGGTCCGCTCGAGGGCGCGCTTGTTCGCCAGCGGGCCGAGATCCGAACTCGGATCGAACGGGTGCCCGACCTTGATCGCATCGAATGCGGCCGCCAGCTTTGCGACGACCTCGTCGTACCTACTGCGAGAGACAAGAATTCGCGTCAGAGCCACGCATACTTGTCCGCAGCCTCCGGTAGCGCCGGGTACCAGCGTGGCCAGGACCTCGTCGATGTCGACGTCGTCGGCAATGATCGCGGGCGACTTCCCGCCCAGTTCGAGGCCGGTTCGTGCGAGGCGGTCCGAAGTCTGCTGGACGACCTCCTTCGCCACCGCGGTGCCGCCGGTCATATGGACCATATCGATGCCCGGGTGCCGGACGAGGTACTTGCTGGTGTCGAGTTCTGCGGCGAGACCGCTGATGACACCGTCCGGGAATCCGGCCGCCTGCGCGGCGTCCATGATGAGCCGGGACGTCAACTGTGACTCGGGGGCGAACTTCACCACCACGGGGCACCCGGCGAGCAGTGCCGGAATCACCTTCATACCCATCAACGGAACTGGTCCGTTGTAGGTCAGAATCGCCAGCACCGTTCCGATCGGCTGATGCTGAATCAGCACTTCACTGGAGTCGTTCTTGCGGATTTCCTCCCACTTCAAACTGGGGGCGATCTCGATCGCATGCCCCCAGATTGCGCTTCCTGCACCGGAGTTGATCATCTCTCCGTGTGCTCGGGTGTATCCGGATTCGAACCCCCAGGCTCGGTTCAGCGCATCCAGTCGCTGTTCCAGTTCGTCGGCGAACACGCGGCAGATTCGTGCCCGTTCGTCCGGGGACATACGCGGCCAGGGGCCCTCGTCGAATGCGGCACGAGCGGCGGCGACCGCAGCATCGGCGTCGGCTGTGCTGGGCGATGGCACGGTGGCCACGATTTCCTCGGTGGACGGCATGACCACGTCGATGGTTTCGGCCGTAGTGGACTCGACCCATTTTCCGGCGATGAACACCTTGTCGAGTGCGGGGATGTCTACGTCGAGCGTGCCGGCGGGGGCGACTGTACTTGTCATCTGGACCTCTCAGGTTCGCTTATCGAGGCGGTATTGTGATGCACATTACACGCTATTAGATCTAACATATTCATGTTTAGTGCGTCAATGTCGAAGGTGGCGCCGACTCGGCACCCGCCGCATCAGCGCACCGTGGGGCTGTGACGCAGGTCTCGACAGTCCCAGATAAGCGCTGTAAGGTAGATAACATAATGCTATTTAAAGCATCGCCGTCCGAGACAAGGAATGTCTATGACCACCACACATGCTGCCCCCGCCGTCGACGAGAAGGAGTTGTCGCTGTCGATCATCGATTCCGACGTTCATCCCTACATGGAAAACGGGCTGGCAACGTTGGTGCCGTACATGAGTACGGCATGGCAGAAACGCATCGGCGCCGGATTGGGCGGCGGTCACTCGGTAGCGTCCTCGTTCCACCTGCCGTTGGACTACCTCTACATCAACTCCTCCGGCGGTATGCGCGCCGACACCGCCCGCCCCGGCATGTCACCGGCTACGGACCCGGCTTTCACCGCCGAACAGCTTCTGGACGGACGCGGTATCGACCGCGCGATCCTGCTGTCCGGACACCTGCTGGGCATCGGCGCGATGCCGGACCCGCAGGTCGCCGCCACCATTGCTTCGGCCTACAACGACTGGATGTGTGAGCACTGGCTCCAGTTCGACAAGCGCTACCGCGGTGCGCTGGTCATTGCCCCTCAGGACCCGGAGCTTGCCGTCAAGGAAATCGACCGGATGGCGAACAAGCCCGGGATCGTCGAGATCCTCATGCCCCTGCACGACATCCTCATGGGCGAAAAGCATTACTATCCGATCTACGAAGCAGCGCAACGCCACAGCCTTCCGATCTGCGTCCATCCCAGTGGCACCGAGAACGTCTATGCGCGTGCACCGCGTATGGCCGGGACCCCCACCTTCTATATCGAATGGCACGCATTGCTCGGTCAGATCCACCAGGCAAACACCGCAAGTCTTCTGTGCCACGGCGTATTCGAACGATTCCCGGAGCTCAAGATCGTCGTCGCCGAGGGTGGGATCGCATGGATCGCAGAGCTCACCTGGAAACTGGACGCCGACTGGTACGGCCTGCGTGACGAAATCCCCTGGGTCAAGCGCCATCCGAGTGAGTATCTGAACGAGAACATGCGCTTCACCACACAACCGTTCGTCGAGCCGCCCAAGAAGCAGCATCTGACCGCTCTGATGGACATGGTCAACGCAGAGAAGATCCTGATGTTCAGTTCCGACTACCCGCACTGGAACTACAACGACCCCACCAACGTCTTCACCGGTCTGCCGGAGGATCTCCAGCACCGGATCATGGTCGACAATCCGAGGGAGTTCTACGGTGACCGCATCAACTGAGCTCGATTCCGCTGCCATGAATGAACTGCTGACGACAAGCGACGCTGAAGTCGATCTCGACCTTACGGTCAGCGACCGCCGGATGCTGACGGCCGACATCGTGGCGTTGGATCTGGTGTCCAGTACGGGGGCATTGCTCCCCGTCTGGGCACCGGGGGCCCACCTCGAGATGAATCTCGACAACGGCTTGTCCCGTCAATACTCTCTGTGCGGCGACCCGACGGACCGCCGGACCTGGACCATTGCGGTGTTACGTGAGCCGGACAGCCGCGGAGGCTCCGACTACATCCACGACCACCTGTCGGTCGGGTCGAAGGTGAAAGGGCGCGGACCGCGCAACAATTTCCCGCTCGAGCAAGCACGGACATACAAGTTCGTCGCCGGCGGGATCGGTGTCACGCCCATCCTTCCCATGATTCGCGTCGCCGAGACCTCCGGCATCCCGTGGACTCTGCTGTACGGAGGACGTTCGCTGGAGTCGATGGCGTTTCAGGACGAACTCGGCCGATACGGCGACAAGGTCACTCTCTGGCCGCAGGACACCCACGGCCTTCTCGACCTGGCATCCGAGCTCGGCACACCCGAGCCGGGTGATGCGGTCTACTGCTGTGGACCCGAACCCCTGCTGGAGGCGGTCGAACGACAGTGCGATTCGGTATGGCCCGCGGGAGCCCTGCACGTCGAACGCTTCCGCGCCGACCTTCCGGACCTGACGCACGCGCGCCCGATCGAAGTCGAACTCGCGCAGTCGGGTATGACCCTCAATGTTCCTGCCGACAAGAGCATTCTCGAGGTCCTGACGGCTGCCGGCATCGAAGTCGATGCCTCGTGTGAGGAGGGTACGTGCGGTACGTGCGAGGTGGTCGTTCTCGAAGGTACGCCGGAACACCACGACGTCGTGCTGACAGAACGCGAACGCGAGCGCGGTGATTGCATGATGATCTGCGTTTCCCGCGCCAAAGGTTCTTGTCTCAAATTGGATCTGTGACCGGACTTCCCACATTCATCATTTGTTATTGAAATAATCTCTACCGCAACAGGATCGGTCTGCTTGCGCTGGACAGACAAGGAAATCGATGGCTTTCGAATTGGACTCTGCATACCGTGCCATCCGTGACGAGGCACTCGAAGTGGCAGCTGCGGCCGAACCCTTCGCCGTCGAGGCCGACGCGATGAGCACCGTTCACGACGGCGTGCGCAAGCTGCTCGCCGACAGTGGCCTGTGGCAACTGACCGTCCCCGGTAGATGGGGAGGTCGATTCGACGCGGTCGACCCGCTGGCGGTCTGCGTCGTGCGCGAAGTTCTGATGGGAACCTCCGCACACCTCGACTCCCTTTTCGCCTTGCAAGGAATCGGCAGTTTCGGACTGGCGCGCGCAGGTAACGACGAGCTCCGCGACCGGTGGATACCCAAGGTGGCATCCGGTGAGATTCTCGCAGGCCTCGGACTCACCGAACAGGACACCGGTTCCGACCTGAAGAACATCGTCACCCGGGTAGAGCGCGACGGTAACCGTCTCGTACTCAACGGCAACAAGTCGTTCATCTCCAACGGAGGTGCCGCAGGCTTCTACAGCATTCTTGCGCGCGAAGACGCAGGACTGAGCCTGTTCCTCGTCCCGGGCGACGCCCCAGGACTCACGGTGACTTCCACCCCGGAGATCATTGCTCCGCACGTCCTGGCAGAACTCGAGTTCGACAACGTCGAGGTCTCCGAGACCGACCGCATCGGTGATCCCGGAACCGCGATGGACCACGTGCTCGCCACGCTCGCCGTATTCCGGGTATCGGTGGCAGGCGCGTCCATCGGCCTTGCACAGGCAGCCCTCGAGGAGGCTGCCCGGCACGCAGGCACGCGGGTTCAGTTCGGACGACCACTTGCAAAGCTCGGCGCCGTCGCCGATATGCTCGGTGCTTCCTGGGCGGAACTCGAGGCGGCCCGGTTGTTGACCTACAAGGCAGCCGACTCCGCGCGCGTGGATCCGGCGGCATCGATTCATCTGAGTTCCATGGCCAAGTTGGTGGCAAGTGAGGTCGCCGGCAACATCACCGACCGCGCGGTACAGATTTCCGGCCGGTTCGGACTGGTCCGCGATTCCAAGCTCGAGCGACTGTACCGGCAGGCCCGCCCGATGCGGATCTACGAAGGATCGTCGGAGGTTCTGCGGCTCGGTATTTCGAAGACTCTTGTCGCCAATGTTCTGGCGGACGCGTCCGGGGCAACCGAAGGACGGAAACGATGAGCCGCGATGTGGCGCATGACGCCGTCATCGTCGATGCGGTTCGATCACCGGTAGGTCGGGGTCATGCCGAGAAAGGCGTGTTCCGCGATGTCCACCCTGCCGATCTTCTCGGTCAATGCTTCGAGGGCGTGATCCAGAAAGCCGGCATCGATCCGATGGTCGTCGACAACGTCATCACCGGTTGTGCCAATCAGATTGCATTTCAATCGTCGGGCATCGCCCGCACGGCATGGCTACAGAAGGGGTTGCCACCGTCCACCGGCGCAACAACGGTGGACATCCGATGCGGATCCGGTCAGCAGGCAGCGCACTTCGCGGCATCGTCGATCAATTCCGGCATCGACCGGGTAGTTGTGGCAGCGGGAATCGAACACATGGGCCGCAACGGTTTCCGCGTGCATCAGGGCACACAGGAACAGTGGGGACAAGCCTTCACCGACGAACTCCGATCGCGGTACCCGCTGGTGTCCCAGGGTATCGCTGCGGAAAGGTTGGCGGATCGGTACGGGATCGACCGTGTCGAGATGGACGAGTTCTCTGCGCTGTCACACCAGCGTGCCGCTGCAGCGGCACGTGATGGCCACCATGCGCGGGAAATTCATCCCATTGATGTCGACGGTACGAAAATCGAGGCCGATCAGGGAATCCGACCTGACTCGACGGTCCGATCGCTCGGCGCGTTGAGGCCCGTCTTCTCGGAGAACGGCAAGGTCACTGCCGGCAATTCCTCCCAGATCTCCGATGGCAGCGCCGCAGTGCTCCTGGCCGGTGCCCAGCGCGCGCAGGAACTCGGACTCCGGGCTCGCGCTCGGGTCGTGGATCAAGTCGTTCTGGGAGTCGATCCCGTCGACATGCTGACCGGACCGATTCCGGCCACCGCCCGGATCCTGGAACGCAACAATCTGACGATCGGCGACCTCGACGTGATTGAGATCAACGAGGCGTTCGCATCGGTGGTGCTGGCGTGGCAACGCGAGTTCCGGCCGGACATGGATCGGGTGAATTCGTGGGGTGGCGCCATTGCGATCGGTCATCCACTCGGCGCGACCGGTGCCCGACTCCTGACGACAATCGTGAATCGGCTCGAGAGCACCGATTCGAGGTTCGGCCTGGTGACCATGTGCTGCGGGGGTGGCCTAGGTACGGCCACGCTCATCGAGCGGTTGTGACAGACCTTCTTCTTTCGGTCCCTCGCGCGGGATCGGCCCTATCCGAATAGGAGTACGAAATGACACGTCATGTGATCGGCAAACTGGACGAGTTCCCGGATGACACCCGCAAGGTCGTCGAGATCGAGGGCACCGAAATCGCGGTCTTCAACGTGAACGGCACCCTGCATGCGATCCGCAACTCGTGCCCTCACAAGGGTGCGCCCTTGTGCACGCTTCCCCCCACCGGGATGATGCTCGAAAGCGCCCCGGACACCTACGAGTGGGGTCGGGAGGGCGAGATCGTGCGTTGCCCCTGGCACGGGTACGAGTTCAACCTCGCGGACGGCAAGTCTGTCATTGCGCCCAAGCTGAAGATGCGAGCACGTGTGTACAAGGTCGATATCGACGACGAAGAGGTTGCGGTGTACACTTGAGGCTACTACCGCTCGCCCCCGTTGGTCGGCGCGTACCCTTGACACAGAACCCCCGGAGGGAAAGAGTCCTTCCGGAGGGAACGATCCCTCATCATAACGGTCGTCTCGTCATCCGCTGACGAGGAGGTCAGAGGAGTCACTGTTGGGAAGGCGCTGTACCACCGGGGCGCGACCCCCGACCGTCACCTCTGTGGTCGCTCGCAAGAGCGTCAGGTGAGTTCGATGGTTTCTCCGGATGCCGACCGGACACAACGCGGCGAATCACCTTCCATCGACGCCGAGCTGGATGTACTCGGCCTGATCGATGCACACGAAATCGGACGCGGCGGATTCGGGGTGGTCTACCGGTGTCTCCAACCGGACCTGGACCGCACCGTCGCCGTCAAGGTGCTGACACAGGATCTGGACGAGGCGAACCGGTCCCGATTCCTGCGTGAACAGCGCGCCATGGGAAGACTGACCGAACACCCCAACATCGTTACCGTGCTGGAAGTCGGGGTCACTGCAAGCGGTCATCCGTTCATCGTGATGCCCTACTACCCGCTGGGCTCGCTCGATGCGATGATCCGCCGTTCCGGCCCGTACACGGTCGACCAGGCTTTGCGTCTGGGAGTGAAGATGGCCGGTGCCCTCGCCTCCGCTCATCGGCTGGGGATCCTCCATCGTGACGTCAAGCCCGGCAACATCCTGCTGTCCAACTACCGCGAACCCGCGTTGACCGACTTCGGGATCGCACATATCTCCGGCGGTTTCGAAACCACCAAGGATGCGATCCTGGCATCGCCGTCGTTCGCGTCCCCTGAAGTCCTCGAGGGTGCCCCGCCCACCGAGGTATCGGACGTCTACAGTCTGGGCGCAACCCTGTTCTGCGCAATGACGGGTCACGCCGCGTTCGAACGCCGTAGCGGTGAGCAACTCGTCGCCCAGTTCATTCGTATCACCAGCAGGCCGATTCCCGACCTGCGAGAACAGGGCATCCCCGGGGAGCTCGCGGCGATCATCGAGCAGGCCATGGCCCGTGATCCCTCCGACCGACCGAGTGGCGCAGAAGTGTTCGGCGAGGAGCTACGCGAGATTCAGCGGCGCACCGGACTCGCCGTCGACGACATGGCCCTGCCCGACGACCACGGAGAACCGCCGGCGGTCCGGCCATCCTCCGGTTCCAGCCTCTCCGAGCTCAGACCGGCACATACCCCCGCCCTGGTCGCCGGATCCGTGGGAAACCTACCCCTGGACGCAACCAACTTTGTTGGTCGTCGGGACGAACTCGACGCTGCAAGGACAATGTTCGACACCACGCGGCTTCTCACCCTGACCGGCATCGGCGGAGTCGGAAAGACTCGGCTGGCATTGCACATTGCGGGGGAGATGCGTGACCGGTTCCCCCATGGGCTCTGGCTGGTCGAACTCGGCGAAGTACTCGATCCGTCATTGGTGCCGAATGTCATCGCCGAGTCCCTCCGCCTGCGCGTCCGCACTGCGAATCCGACACAGGAAATAGTCGAGTTCCTCGCGCCCAGACAGCTCATGCTCGTTCTGGACAACTGTGAGCACCTGATCGATGCAGTCGCAGAATTCGCTCGATCCGTGATCCGAACATGTCCGGATCTCACGATCCTGGCAACGAGCCGAGAACCTCTGAACATCGCCGGGGAATCGGTGAGGCGAGTTCCTTCCATGGCTGTACCCGACCCTGAACATGAACCGGAAATGATCGGGACTCCCGCCTACGACGCGATCTCACTGTTCGAAGATCGAGCAGCCGCCGCTGTGCCGGGGTTCGCGCTTTCCGACGAGAACCTCGACAGTGTTGTTCAGATCTGCCGCCACCTCGACGGGCTACCCTTGGCCATCGAACTCGCAGCGGCCCGATTGCGTGCGATGTCGGTCGACCAAGTGCTTCAGCGGCTGAGCGACAGATACAAGCTGCTCACCCGGGGAATCAGAGGAGCACCGACCCGCCAGCAGACTCTCAGGTCGTGCATCGAGTGGAGTTACACACTCTGCACTCCCGTCGAGCAACAGATCTGGGCCCAGATGTCCGTCTTCTCCGGAAGTTTCGATCTTGACGCCGCGTTGCATATTTGCCTCGAAGACCTGTCGTTCGACGATCTGCTCGATGTCATCTCCTCCCTGGTGGACAAATCGATCTTGATCCGTGATGAGGACGGCGGGCAGGTCCGATTCAGGATGCTCGAGACCATTCGCCAATTCGGACGAGAGAAGACGATCGAATCCGGTGAGTACTCGACACTTCGTCGCCGCCACTACGATCTGTATCGCCAGTTGGCAATGGACGCGGAAGCCGACTGGATCGGTAGCCGCCAGATGGACTGGCTCACCCGCCTGGATCGAGAACAGTCCAACCTGCGGGAAGCTATGGAGTTCGCGCACCTGGACTCCAGCGGAGTTCATCCCGACGCCGCACTCGAGCTTGCGCTGGCACTCTTTCCGTTCTGGTTCGCGCGGAATCTCTTCAGCGAAGGGCGGTACTGGCTGGATCGCGCGCTGGGTTCCAGTCGTGAGCGATCCTCACTGGAGCGGGTCATGGCAATCTGCTGCAACAGCGTGCTGGCGGAGTTGCAAGGCGACCTCGAGGCCGGCGCCGGTCTGATCGCGTCTGCACAAACACTGAACGCCGACCTGGACGACCCGATCGCCGACGCATACCTCGCGCACGGAGAAGGCCTGTTGTCTCTGTACAGCGGCGACGCCCCTGAGGCATCTCTGCATCTGGAGAAGGCAGTCCGGTTGTTCGAGTCGAGTAATAGAACCAGAGTTCTGGTGTGGTCCCAGTTCATGCTCGGCGTCTCGTACGAGCTGAGAGGTCTTACCATCCAGGCAATGTCATGCTACGAACAGGTCCTCGCAATCACCCAGTCTCGCGGCGAAACGGTATACCGCTCGTACTGTCTATGGGGGCTCGGTGTGGCACAGTACCGACAGAACGAGACGAGCCGTGCAGCGAACTCGATCAACGAGTGCCTCCGCCTCTGCAAGCTTGTGGGTGAACCGCTCGTTGCCGCCGTAGCCCTCGAGGTGCTGGCTTGGATCGCGAATGACGACAGGAATCCGGAGCGAGCAGCGATCCTGCTCGGTGCTGCGGAATCACTCGGCTCCCAGGTTGGGAGTTCTCCGCTCTTGTTCCATGACCTCCGCACCTATCACGTCGAATGCGAACGCTCGACGCATGAACAATTGGGAGCCAACGTATTTCGTGCGCGCCGCAGGAAGGGGGCGCGCATGGGTCTCGGGCCGGCCATCGAATACGCGCTTGCCGAAAGTCGTCAGGAGACAGACCACCCGGACGCGGCTGCGCATCATCTCACCGAAGACGAGAGACGGATCGCGGAGTTGGTGACGAAAGGCGTGTCGACCCGCGCCATCGCAACGAACCTCTCACTCTCGCAGCAAACCGTGCAGAGTCAGGTCGAAGCAATCTTTGCCAAACTGGGCGTGCGGTCCCGGAGACAAATCGCGGCGTGGGTTCGGGCGCACCGTAACCAGACAAGGCCACCGGCAACGCCAGGATGATCAGGTTCCGAACATTTCCCAGGTCAGGACTTGATCCAGCACCTTGGGATACTTCCGTTCGAGATACTCGCGGGTCTCGCCCATGTGTCGGATCATGAGTTCTCGGGCAAGCTCCTCGTCGCCATCGTCGATCGCGTCACAGATTTCATCGTGGACCGCCGCGACGTGCTTACGTGACGCTTTGCTGTAAGTCACGCCGAGGCGAGCTCCGTCGATGATCCAGTCGAGAGAGTTCAGGAAGTAGGTGATCAGAGGATTTCGGGAGCCTTCCGCAACCAGTTCATGGAACCGATGATTCTCGTAGAGGAACTTTTCTTCGTCGGCGAGGTTGGTTTGCATCGAATCGACCGACTGGCGCAGCCCGTCAAGGACGCGCTCATCTCGGTTCTGCGCGCACAATGCAGCAGCAATCGGCTCGATCTGCTCGCGGGTCTGCAGTACCGACCGGAACGGAGTCTCAGAGAACTGCATCATCAATGCAAGGGTGCTGGCGAGGTGTCGTGAGTCCGGGGACGCAACCGCCGGTCCTCCTCTACGGCCCGGACGGATTGTGATCACGCCCTGCTGTTCCAATATCCGCAGAGCTTCGCGTAGTGTAGAGCGACCCACCCCGAGTTCCTCGTACATCTCGGACTCGATCGGGAGTGGATCGCCGGGCTTCAATCCGTCTTCACGAATCTTCCGCACGATGCGTTGAGCAGTCATCTCTGCTCGTTTCGGCGGCATCTCCGGAAGGCGGGTTCGGGGCGTGACATCCCGAAACAACGGTAGGATTTCGGTTGCCCCCTCGACTGCCTCAGTCGCTCGACGGCTTGCCAATGTCCTGGTCCGAGAGAACCCAGCGGTCCGCGAGGGCTTGGACAGAGGCTTATCAGGCATATGTTCATCCTACAATGACGCCCTATCGTTGTAGCTACCTCCAGGTGCTCATCGATGCCGCCGGTCGCTGGTGGCGGTCACGAGGCGAGGGAGCGGGCGATCTGCGCGATCGCCGCGTCGAAGCACTTGCGGCCGCCGGCGCCGGGGAATTCGAACCGCCATCTGAGCAGTGCGGGATCCTGCCGGGCGGAATGCCCAGCTCACCGGTGATACCGGCTCGGGTTCAACTCTTGCGGGCGGCCATGCCCAGCAGCAACGCGACCTGCAAGATGGGCACTGTGTACACGCGATGGGGGCGTTCCCCCAGAGAGTGGACATCAGTTTCTATGCGGCGGTGGCCAGCGTAGCCGATTAATGTTCGAAGTCGATCGGACAGATTTGACCGAGGGTGGAGTGCCTTCGTTTCGTGTTGTAGCGCGTGACCCAGCGGAACACGGCAGTACCTGCTTACGGCACCGTTCCAGCGTTTGCGGCCCTGCAGCGTCTCCCGTTTCAACGTCGCGTTGAACGACTCCGCTGCAGCGTTGTCCGCCGACGTCCTGACCGCACCCCGCGACCGGATCACTCCCAACTCACGGCACACGGCGGCGAACTCCGTCGACGCGTATTGGGCCCCGTTCTCGCTGTGAAAGATTGCGCCGTCCAACCCACCGGCACCGCGCACCTCGCTTGCCGGGCGGCGGCACGGATGCCCCGTCCGCGGGCGCGCAGTTCATGAATCGCCGTCGTTTGGCGGGGCAGTGGGCGCCTACCAACACATCGAACCGATGACAAGACGACCGTCAGAATTCCAGATGCGTGTTGCAACGATCAGTGGAGACCACCATGCTCGACAGGCCCATCCCGAACGATTCCGGGCATCGGGTCGAGGACCGAAGATTCTGAACCTGCCCACCGAAGCCTGGATCAACAAACCGGCCACCTCGACATCGAAGAACTCGTCGAAGCGATCACCGACGTGCTCAAACCGCGGGGCAGCGCCTTCGGCCTGTTCATCGACGAAATGCAGGACCTCGACACCGACCTGCTCTCGGCGCTGTTGACCGTCCAGCACCGGGCCAGTCAACGCGAATGGCCGTTTTTCCTCATCGGTGCCGGTCTTCCCAACCTGCCTGCCGTCCTGGCCGAGAACCGCTCCTACGCCGAACGTCAGTTTCTATACAGCACAGTCGGTCCCCTCGACAAAGACGCCGCCGCCGATGCGCTGCGGATCCCCGTTCGTCACCACGGAGGTGACTTCACCGACGACGCGCTCGACGTGCTCGTCACCGCCAGCGGCGGCTACCCGTACTTCCTGCAGGAGTACGGCAAGGCCATCTGGAATCTTGCACCGGAGGCACCCTTCCAAGTAGAAGATGCAGAACTTGCCGTCGAGGTCGGGCGGCGCCACCTCGATGAAGGCTTCTTTCCTTCCCGGTGGACTCGGGCAACGGACAGGGAACGCCGCTACCTGAGGGCCCTCGCGGCCACCGGTGAAGATGCACCTCGGTCGGGCAAGGTGGCCGAGCTGATGGGGACGACAGCCAGCGGTGTCAGCGATGTGCGTGAAACCGCCATCAAGAAGGGCCTGATCTGGGCGCCCGAGCACGGTCGGATCGCGTTCACCGTGCCCGGCATTGCGGTTAACGCCGACAGCGACTTGGGTACGAGTGGCCAGCCATCGTCGGCGATCTCATCCCGGTCGAGACTGACCCGTCGGTATGCCGACTGGACGTCGCTGCTCATCTCAAGGGGGCTTGTAAGTTGCCCAACGTCGGTGTCGGATTCGACATTTAGTTGTTCACGGCGGCCGTCGATCGCGACGTGTACCTAGTGGTCGGGGGCGTTGCCGCAGTAGCAGACGTGTTGACGCATGCAGATCTGTCGGAATTCGTTGCAGCCGATCGCCGTTCTAGACCGCGTTCTCGTTCGGTCGTCCCTCCCCACACCCCGTACGGCTCGCGATGGGTAAGAGCATGGGAACGACACGGCTGTTGAACAGGGCATGCGCTACAGATCGCTTTGGCGAAGTCTTCCCGGCACTTCCGGGTAGCTGTATCTTCGTGTTCAGCGGCGAAGAATAGTTCTGCACTCATCACCTGGCAGTGGGCAAATCGTTGCCAGTCTCGACGTTCCACGGGCGGTCTGACGCCATTAGGTGTTGATCTAGGACGCATGAATCAGTGAACTCCATGAGCGGGTACACAGGGCGAATGTTTCCGCGTGGTGGTACATGGGAGAGCGTGTCACGCTGGAGTTGAGCATGAGAGCAATCAGCCGCCCCTCCAGAGTCGCTGAGAAGGGGCGGCCGATCAGTGTCGGCCGCCAGGAGTTTCCGGCCGACGTGCCAATCATCTTCAAAATATCCGGCCAAAGATGATCAGCAAGTCTTGGAAGTCTGGGTTCTAACCAAGCCCCGGAACGAGCAGTACCTTGCAGGCATCGCCGGTGAGAAGTTCGACCGCTTCGTCGATCTGACTGAGTTTCATCCGGTGGGTGATCAGCCAGTCGAGGTCGAGCCGTCCGGAATCGAGTAGCAGCAGGCTCTGTTCCCAGGTCTCCCACAGCCGCCGCCCGAAGATCCCGCGCAGGGTAATGCCCTTCTTATTGATGTAGGCGGCGATGTCGATGTCGATAGGGCGGCTCGGGTGGCCGACCGTGACGACAGTCGCCTCGCGGCGAACTGCCTCCAACAACGTGTTCAGGGCCGACGGGGCGCCCGAGCATTCGAAGGCGACGTCGAATCCACCGCGCTTTCCGGTAAGTTCCCGACACCGTTCGACGACGCCGTCTCCGGGGGCGAGGGCGGTGACGCCGAGCTTGGTGGCCTGGGCGCGGCGGTATTCGTTCGGTTCGACAACGACGGTGTAGGCCGCCCCCATCAGCTGTGCCAGGTGTGCGAGCACCAGGCCGACCGGGCCAGCGCCACTGATCAGTACGGCACGTCCTGCCACCGAGTAGTTGGCTCGTTGGATGGCGTGGACGGCGACGCCTGCCGCTTCGAGGAGAGCGCCCGACTCGAACGACAACGCGGCGGGCAGCTTTACGCAGATCCCGGCCGGCACGCTCATGTATTCGGCGAAGAGCCCGTCGATGTGCATGCCGATGATCCCGGTTCGTTCGCACGTGTGCGCATCCCCGGTGCGACAGGGAAAGCACTCGCCGCAGGTGAGGTGACTTTCCAGCGCCACTCGATCGCCGACGGTCAGTCCGGTGACCCCGGGCCCGACTTCGACGACAGTTCCCGCGCCTTCGTGACCGAGGATGACGGGCAGGTTCAGATTGAATGCCTGCGCGGACGGTGTCCACTCGTAAAGTTCACGATCGGTGCCGCACAAGGACGCCGCTGCGACCTCGATGACGACGTGGCCGTCGCCGGCCTTCGGGTCGGCGGCGTCGGTGACGTAGTCGACGCCGCGTTGTGCTGCTGATTTCATTACCGCTCTCACGGGTTGCCTTCTTTCTCTCGATCTGGAGGTCTGGTTTATGCGGGGAGGTGGCCGGCGAAGCGGCGCAGGATGTGCGGGGGGCCGACTTGTCCGCCCTTGAGGAGCAGTCGGCATCCTGCGACGGGTGCTGCGTCGTCGCTGTGGCAGATCGGCCCGGCGGTGACGAACTGTTCGGCGACCCGTAGTTGCGCCACGCCCATGGCGATCAGGGCGTGGCTCGAGGTGTCGCCGCCGAAGACGGCGATGTCGTGGGTCAGGCCAGCGGACGCCATTCGGGCGGCGAGAGAACCGATCAGAGTTCCGACATGGGCGGGGTCGACCGGTCCGAGGTTCGAGAAGCGTGGGTCGTCGGATCCTCGGGTGGTGTGCACCACGACATCGTGGCCGGCGGACAGTGCCGCCGACACCGCCGCGTCGAGGGCGGCCAGTTGCTGAGGTTCGGAGGACGCCAACAGGGAGGGCGGTACCGGCACCTCGACCCAGCCATGGTCGAGGGCGTCGGCGATCTGCTGCGCGGTCACACTCGACGCCGAGGCGCTGACCGCCAGGACCGGGCCGCTGGCGCGGTGGGGGTCGGAGGTGGTGGGGGTGCGGTGTCCTACGGTGCGGGCGAGGGCGGACATGATGCCCCCGGATCCGACGACGATGGCCGGGGTCGATCGGGCCGGATGCGTGCGGAGGGTCCCGGCGACGGTGTCGAGGTGGGTGTCGTTGACAGCGTCCACGACGAACGCCGGTCCGCCCGCGACGCGGTGCTGTTCCCATGCCTGGGTGAAGGTGCCGTCGTCGTAGGTCGGCAGCTGGATCGCACCGGGGATGGTCTGGGTGCCGAACTGCTCGGCCAGGATTTCGCGTAGGTCGGCCTCGTGCATCGGAGTGGAGGGATGGGTGGCCATGACCGGGTGTCGGTCCAGTCGGTAGATCTGTCCGTCGTAGGTGGCGTAGTGATGACTGAACGCGGTGAACCGGCCGAATCCTGGCTGCGCCGGCACCACCGGGATGGGTCCGTGCTCGGGAAATTGTTCGTGGATCAGCTCGATTCCGCGGCCGATGCTGCCGAGCTTCGGTGAACTGTCGAACGTCGAGCAGACCTTGTACAGCAGTACCTCAAGATCGAGTTCGGCGATGCGGGCGAGATCGCGGCGTACGTGTTCGTCGAAGGCCGTTCCACCGAGGGACCGCGCCGGCCCGGCGATACCGACGACGTCGGCGTCGGTGGGTAGTGCTGCGTCGCCGATCACGAGAACGGCATCGAGTCCGTATCGATGTGCTTGTGCGAGCACGTCGCTTGCGCCGGTGAGATCGTCGGCGACGAATCCGAAGGAGGCCATTTCAGTTCCTTCCGAACGCCTGCACTGCATGCAGGAGGTCGGTGTTGCCGTCGTCGGCGTGGTCCGTGGCGGCGGTGGTCAGTGGGACCCCGTCGACGGCCGCCGCCCACGCTTCGCGCAGGCTCCGGACACCGGCGGCGGGGCCGTCCGGGTGGGCGGCTACTCCACCGCCGGCAAGCATCAACAGGTCGGTCGATCCGATCGCATCGAAGGTCGGAGCAGGTGTGGTGACGTTCTGGCCGGAGGACAGCACCGGTAGTGGCGTGATCGTCTCACCGAGGGGCGTCAGCAGGGACTGCACGTTCGCGGTGACCTGCGCATCGCGTTCGTAGAATTTGCTGCCCAGCCCGCTCACGTGGAGGTGGTCGGCACCAGCGAGTCGGGCGAGTTGCTGCCATACCTGGTAGTCGATGCCCACGCCTTTTGCACGCATCGATGCCGCCAGGCCAGCGCGGTGTCCGTGGATGGGGACCTCGGTGAACGAGCGCAGCCATTCGAGTGCCGGGATGCCCATGACCGGAATGTTGAGCATCACGCATCGTCCACCGGCTCGAACGACCATGTCGTGCCGCTTGCGCAGACCTTTCAGGTCGCCGGTGATGTTGAATGCGTACATCGTCGGGTGTCCGGTGATCTGCTCGGCGGCAGCGATCTCCTCGGTGGCGACCGCGACACGTCGTTCCAGTGGCAGGTAGTCGGGATCGGTCATCAGCTCGTCATCCTTGATGACATCGATCGACGCTCTCGCCAATTCCCGTACCACGAGCCGGAACTCATCTTCGGACAACCCGACATTCGGCTTGACGATGGTGCCGATGAGCACGCCTGGAGCGGCGCCGATCAGCTTCCGGGTACCCCCGATCCCGTAGGCGGGGCCGGGGTGGGCGGAGACGAATTCCTCGGGCAGCGTCAGCGACTCGAGCCGACAGGCGAACAGGTCGCCGAGCTCGAAGAGGTTCCCGGCGATAGTGGTGTGCAAGGTCGCCAGGTCGGTACCGATGTTTTCCATCGGGAAATCCACGGTCACCAGCGCGGCCCGGACTTTTTCCGGGGCGGTACGGGAGCCGAGGGAGGGTGGGCACACCCCCAATTCCTCGACCTCGACGACCTGTGCGGCATGCCTTTCCCGGATCCGCGCCGACTCTCCCGGCACCGGGACGAACGTGCCGCTGGACTGTTCCCCCGCCATCAGGGCTGCTGCCTTCTCCGGAGGAATTTCCGACTCGAGGTAGTAGGTGCATCGCACCGTGCGTTGATCTCGCATGAAGTCTCCAATCGTGGGCCGGCCGCTCGTGTTCGGCGGACGTCGGCCTGGCGCATCTGAGGTGGCGCATTTCTCCGCGGGCACCCCGGCGAAATTTGTGCGTACTTTTCGTACGTACATTAGACTGTGATTGCAGTCACCGTCAACCGAATGAGGATCCAATGCACGTCAACGCCATTACGCACGCCTACGATGAGGTCGTGCATACGGAAGTGAGGGGGCAACTCCCGCGCGTCGACCGAGATGATCCGCGCCCACTTCACGTGCAGATTTTCGACATACTGCATCAGCAGATCTCCAGCCACGCCCTGCCACCCGGGTCCGCGCTGCCCACCGAAGACGAACTGCAGCAGCAGTTCGGCGTCTCGCGCAGCGTGGTCCGGCAAGCGTTGGCGAGCCTGGCCGACCGGGGTTTGATTCACCGCCAGCGCGGTCGCGGAAGCGTGGTCGCCGCCGCTCCTGTGCTCCGGCGCAGCGTGCAACGCGCCGGAGGTCTGAGCGAGCAGGCTGTTGCACAGGGGCAGCAGCTCCGCACGCATGTCGTCAGCGTCCAGCCGTCCGCGCCGCCGGATGCGGCGTTGGGTGAATTGGGGACCGGACGAGCCTGGCAGATCGAGCGTGTCCGTTACCTGGACGATGTCCCAGTCGCCTACATGCGCACCTGGGTACCCCGCGAACTCTTCCCTCACTTCACCGCGGAACTGCTCGAGGGCAACTCGCTGTTGGCGCTCATGCGGGCACACGGGTACGCACCCGCCGGTGGCCCACGGCAGGTCCAAGCCGTCGCCGCGGACCCGAGCCTTGCGGCCTTCCTCGAGGTCGAGGCTGGGGATCCGCTCCTGCTTCTCGAAGGCGTCACCCGCGACACCAGTGGGCAGGGCCTCGAATGGTTCAGCGTCTGGCACCGCGCGAACACGGTCTTCGACGTCGACGCGCAAGTTGTCGCCACGCCTCCGGCGATCTCGCCGGAGCAGGTCACCCGGCTGCGTTCGATGGCGCGTGAACTCGACGCCGCGCTGGCCGAAATTGACGGCAGCCTCTGATCGGTAGGACCGTCCCGCCTTCGCTGCGACCGCTTGTGGTCGAGACGAACGGCGCGAAGGCCTGGCCATAGGCGCGGCGCGGGGGGCGCCCCTCGGGCGCGCGGCCCGGCGAAGGGCAGTGGCACTGGCGGATGCCCTGCGCGGCAGCGGCATCGGACTATCTGGATGCGGCGCTGCCGGTGGTGCGCTGCATTGCTGCCGGGGCTGGTCACCCCTCGATCGTGTTCGGCACGCCCACCTGTTGACAGTGACCGCAGTCACGCTTAATGTACGTACGAAAGATACGTACAAGCGGATCGGCTGAAGTCGCCGCTCGATGCGCCCGAGTCGTCCGGGCACTCCGGAATTGTCGTGAACTCGTTTCGACGAATTCCCTCCGCTATACCCCCGCCGCCCGGCTATCCGCGGGCGACGTCCCTGACAGATCATGAAAACTGCGGACCTACCGGTTCCTTCAAGGGAGAATCCCATGACCGTCCCCATCAAAGCCGCCATAGACAAGATTCCCGGCGGCATGATGCTCATTCCGCTGCTTCTCGGCGCCATCATCCATACCTTTGCACCCGAAGCAGGCAGCTTCTTCGGCTCGTTCACCGGCGCGTTCTTCACCGGCCTCGCCCCGATCCTGGCGGTGTTCTTCTTCTGCCTCGGAGCGACCCTGGAAGTGCGTTCCACGCCGTACATCATGAAAAAGGGCGGCGTCCTCCTCGGCAGTAAGATTGCCTTCGCCGCCCTCATCGGCATCGTCGCCGGCAGGCTTCTCGGTGAGGCGCCCATCGAGAGTGGATTCTTCGCCGGACTGTCCGTCCTGGCGATCGTCGCCGCCCTCAACGACACCAACGGCGGTCTCTATATCTCCTTGATGGGTCAGTACGGGCGGAAGAAGGACGCCGGCGCGTACTCGATCATGTCTCTCGAATCGGGTCCCTTCTTGACCATGGTGACGCTCGGCATCGCAGGCTTGGCCGCATTCCCCTGGCAGGCGCTGGTCGGCGCCATCTTGCCGCTGGCCCTGGGCATGCTGGTCGGCAATCTCGACCCAAAGATGCGTGCACTCCTGGCTCCGGCCGTTCCCGCAATGGTGCCGTTCCTCGGGCTGGCATTGGGCCTGACCATCAACCTCAATTCGGTTGTCACCGCCGGCCTCCTCGGCATCGTGCTCGGACTCTTCGTCGTCCTCGTCGGTGGGCTGGTCCTGTTCCTCGCCGACAAGCTCTCCGGCGGTGACGGCGTCGCCGGTCTGGCCGCAGCCACTACCGCCGGCAACGCCGCGCTTGTTCCCGCCATCGTGGCCGAGGCCAACCCCATCTACGCTCCTGCCGCGGAGACCGCCACCGTCCTCGTCGCCGCCTCCACCGTCGTCACCGCCATTCTGTGCCCCGTCATCACCTCCGCCTGGTCACGGCGTGTCAACCGGAACGCACAGAGCGCACCCACCGAGGACGCTGCCCCGGACGACGCACCCTCGCTCACCCAGGCCGGGACCGCACCCACCCCGGCAGCATCACGCGCCCATCACGTGCTGCCGCCAACCTGACAACTGCATCGACGCCCGTCCATCCCGACACGAGAGTGAACTCAATGCCACTGGCGCAGCAATCTTTTCGGAACAGGACCGCACCCGACCGCATCAGCGAGGACACGACGCAGCCGGCACCGGCGCCAGAGTCGCCGACACCGACCCTCCGCTGTGGACGCCGCACGAAGATCGTGTGCACCCTCGGACCCGCAACAGCCACGGGCGACCGCATACGCGAACTCGTCGACTGCGGAATGGACATCGCACGGCTCAACTTCAGCCACGGCGAACATTCCGATCATGAGAAGAACTACCTCCGGGTGCGGGACGCATCCGAACGCACCGGCCGGGCCGTGGGTATTCTCGCCGACCTTCAGGGCCCGAAGATCAGGTTGGGACGTTTCGCCGAAGGCAGCACCGTCTGGTCGGAAGGCGATCTCGTGCGGATCACCGTCGACGAGTGCGAGGGCACCCACGACCGGGTGTCCACCACCTACAAGCAACTGGCCGAAGACGCCGAACCCGGTGACCGGTTGCTCGTCGACGACGGCAAGATCGCATTGGTCGTCACCGGCGTCGAGGGCAACGACGTCGTGTGCCGGGTCACCGAGGGCGGACCTGTCAGCAACAACAAGGGTGTGTCCCTGCCGGGGATGAACGTGTCGGTTCCGGCCCTCTCGGGCAAGGACATCGCCGATCTCGAGTTCGCACTGCGTCTCGGCGTCGACCTCATCGCGCTGTCGTTCGTGCGATCGGCGGCAGACATCGAACTCGTCCACGCCGTGATGGATCGGGTCGGCCGCAGGGTCCCGGTGATCGCGAAGCTCGAGAAGCCGGAGGCGATCGACGACCTCGAGGCCATCGTGCTGGCGTTCGACGCCGTGATGGTCGCCCGCGGCGACCTGGGTGTCGAGCTTCCTCTCGAACAGGTGCCGCTCGCGCAGAAGCGGGCCATCCAGATCGCCCGCGAGAATGCGAAGCCGGTCATCGTCGCGACGCAGATGCTCGAGTCGATGATCGAGAACTCGCGGCCCACCCGCGCCGAGGCATCCGACGTGGCCAACGCCGTCCTCGACGGCGCCGACGCCGTCATGCTGTCGGGCGAAACGTCCGTCGGGAAGCACGTGATGGAGGCGGTCCGTACCATGGGCCGCATCATCAGCGCGGTGGAGGAAAAATCCACGCACGTTCCACCGCTGACGCACCTTCCCCGCACGAAGGGCGGAGTGCTGTCCTATGCAGCGCGCGACATCGGGGAACGACTGGGCGCGGCGGCGCTCGTCGCGTTCACTCAATCCGGGGACACGGTGCGGCGGCTGGCGCGACTGCACACTCCGCTGCCGTTGCTGGCGTTCACCCCGATCCCGGCGGTGCGCGCGCAGCTCGCACTGACGTGGGGCACTGAGACGTTCCTCGTCGACCCCGTGGAGTCGACCGATCAGATGATCCACCAGGTCGACCACGCGCTCCTCGGCCTGGGCAGGTACCAGCAGGGCGATCTCGTCGTCATTGTCGCGGGGTCGCCTCCGGGCACCGTCGGCTCGACCAACCTGATCCACGTCCACAGGATCGGCGACGAAGACCACCGCTGACTGGTCGCATCGGCGTCGATGCCTACCCGATGCCGGTGCGACCCTCCACCACTATCACCGCCGCCTCGACGAACACGGTGATGACTCGGCACGATCACCCACCGTGCATCACCCACCACCGGAGAACCTGATGCCTGGCAGTCTCACCCGAAACCGCGTCGGACATCTTGTCCGCCGCAACGACAAACACGGCTACCGCACCGGGCAATGGGCACAGATCGTGATGACCGTACAGTCAGGCAACCGTGATTCCTGGCTGGTTGTCTACCAGGACGGCGAAACCGATGTGATCCCGATCGACAATCACACGGACCGATACGAATTCTGTTCCCAGCCGGTCGACTGGCGGTACTGACCTGACCGTCGTGGACCTGTTCTCGGCCACAAGACAACCGGGCAGGACACCACTTCTGTGGCCGTGGCGCCCAAACCCGCTGCTGAGGTGGGGGATTGGGAACTGCGCGACCGCAATTGCGGCACCGAGTTCGTAGTGTTCTTCCCACCACATCCCGCGGTCCGGCGCGGGCGCGGGTCGAAGGCCGCGCTGAGCTTCCCCCGCCTTCCCGGAGACTTCCGAACCAGGTTTGATCGTAGGAACCGAGGAAGGACGTCATCGTGGGAACGAGGAAGTATCCACCGGAGTTGCGTGAGCGTGCGGTCCGGTTGTATCGGGAGTCCGATCCGAAGCCGGTGCTCCGGCGGCTGGCCGAGCAGCTGAACGTGCATCCCGAGGCGCTGCGGACCTGGATCCGGCAGGCCGAGGCCGATCACGGCGAGCGCGACGACCGGCCGACGACGGCGATGCTCGAGGAGAACCGGCGCTTGGCGAAGGAGAACGCGGAGCTGCGTCGGGTCAATGAGGTGCTGCGGGCGGCGAGTGCGTATTTTGCGTCGGAGATCGACCCGACCCGGAGAAGGTCATGAATTTCATTGACGACCATGACTTCTCGGTCGGTCTCGTACTACGGGTCCTGGATATCGCGTCGTCGACCTACTACGACTGGCGGGCACGGGTGACCCTGCCGTCGCGGCGGCGACGGGAGGACGCCGCACTGCTGGAGTTGATCGATGAGATCCGCGCCTCGCACGAGTTCGCCGCCACCTACGGCTCCCCGCGGGTCTGGCTCGAACTGCGCCGCCGCGGGGTGCGGGTCGGCCGTAAACGCGTCGAACGGATCATGCGGGAGAACGATCGCCGCGGCGCCTACCTGCGGAAAGGCTGGAAGGGTGGCTCGACGAAGCAGAATCCGCGGCACACCGCCGCCCCGGACCTGCTGGAGCGCGATTTCACGGCAACGGCACCGAACCGCAAGTGGGTGGCGGATCTGACGCGGATACCGACCGGTGAGGGAGTGCTGTGGCTGGCCAGTGTGCGTGACGCCTTCTCCAACAAGGTCGTCGGCTGGCGATCCGGGCCGAGAGCGGACACCGATCTGGTGCTCTCCGCGCTCGACTATGCCCTGTATTCCCGCGACATCCGGGCCGGGGAGCTGACTTTCCACAGCGACAAGGGCTGTCAGTATACGGCGGTTCGGTTCACGCAGCGGCTCGTCGATGCCGGCATCGCCCCGTCCACCGGCAGCGTCGGGGACAGCTTCGACAACGCGCTCGCCGAAAATCTGTGGTCGACCTTGAAAATTGAATTGATGTACTGGCCTGCAATCACTTTCGCCACTCGATCGGAGGCGGAGTTCGCGTTGTTCCGCTATATCGACGGGTGGTACAACCCACGCAGGATTCAGGCCGGCTTGGGCGGTCTCTCACCGGACGAATACGAACACGCTTACCACGACCGACCAGGTGGACAGGAGGCAGATATTATCCAACCTGAGCTCATCGGAGCCATGTAGAAAAGTTTCCGGAGAAGCGGGGGAACCTCACGCCTAGGAAATCTGTCATACCTGTCCCGTTCTGGACCGCTGCTGCGACACGTATTCGAGGCGGGCGAATCCTACGGGGTGTGGGGGCGCAATGATCGTCGAGGAACGCGCCCTATTCCCTCGCCGGGTGTTCGATCTCCCTGCCCGTTAACCCCTTCTCATTTCGAATTTAGGAGTGCAGTTGTCCCACATCGTCCAGGTAGGAGCCCGCGAAATCCTCGACTCCCGTGGCAACCCCACGGTCGAGGTCGAGGTGCTGCTCGAGGACGGAAGTTTCGCCCGCGCTGCAGTCCCGTCGGGCGCCTCCACCGGCGAGCACGAGGCCGTGGAGCTGCGTGACGGCGGCGAGCGTTACCTCGGCAAGGGCGTCGAGAAGGCCGTCGAGGCCGTCCTCGCGGAGATCGGCCCGGCCATCATCGGCCTCGACGCCACCGAGCAGCGCACCGTCGACCAGGCGCTCCTCGATGCCGACGGCACCCCCGACAAGGGCCGCCTCGGCGCGAACGCCCTGCTCGGCGCGTCGCTCGCCGTCGCGAAGGCCGGCGCGGAGTCGTCCGGGCTCGAGCTGTTCCGCTACGTCGGCGGCCCGAACGCCCACATCCTTCCCGTTCCGATGATGAACATCCTCAACGGTGGTGCCCACGCCGACACGGGCGTCGACGTCCAGGAGTTCATGGTCGCGCCGATCGGTGCCCCGACCTTCAAGGAATCCCTCCGCTGGGGTGCCGAGGTCTATCACTCCCTCAAGTCCGTGCTCAAGAGCAAGGGTCTGGCCACCGGCCTCGGCGACGAGGGCGGTTTCGCCCCCGACGTCGCGGGCACCAAGGCCGCGCTCGACCTGATCAGCGAGGCCATCGCCAAGACCGGCCTGAAGCTGGGCAGCGATGTCGCGCTCGCTCTGGACGTCGCGGCCACCGAGTTCTACACCGAGGGCACCGGCTACAAGTTCGAGGGCCAGAACCGGACGGCGGCCGAGATGGGCGCCTTCTACGCCGACCTGCTCGGCCAGTACCCGCTGGTCTCCATCGAGGATCCGCTCAGCGAGGACGACTGGGAGGGCTGGGTCGCGCTCACCGAGGCGATCGGCGACAGGATCCAGCTCGTCGGCGACGACCTGTTCGTCACCAACCCGGAGCGCCTCGAGGACGGCATCGTCCGTGGCGCCGCGAACGCGCTGCTCGTGAAGGTCAACCAGATCGGCACCCTCACCGAGACCCTCGACGCCGTCGACCTCGCGCACCGCAACGGCTACAAGACGATGATGAGCCACCGGTCCGGGGAGACCGAGGACACCATCATCGCCGATCTCGCCGTCGCCGTCGGCAGCGGACAGATCAAGACCGGCGCGCCCGCCCGCTCGGAGCGTGTCGCGAAGTACAACCAGCTGCTGCGCATCGAGGAGTCCCTCGGTGACGTCGCTCGCTACGCCGGCGAGCTCGCCTTCCCGCGGTTCTCCGTCGAGGGCTGACCGCCGGCATGAGTCAGCGCGGTAGATCTACGCGATGGTGTACTTCTACCTTCAACTCGTTTGCGGTCGTTGCTGCAGGACGTCGCAATGAGTCCGCAGCGCCGAGCGGCAGTGACCGGCAGCGGGCCGAGCGTGTCCGGTTGATCAACGATCAATAGCACTGGTCGTTTTCAACAAAACACTGGCACCGGACGCACCACCTTCGTTGGGTTGTCACCGATGCACGGGTGTGGGGAAGTGTCGTCTACCCGGATCAGGGCAAACGTTGGGTGTCGCGCGGCGGGGCCAGTCGGGGGTCTGGCTGTGTTGACGGGCACGCAGGTAGCCGTACGCGCAGACGGCCATCAGCACCAGCGCTCCGAGTAGCAGCCCGGCGGTCACAATCACGCATTTGCAACATCCGCCACTTGTGGTCGGCATCGTGCGGTGGCATCAGCTCGCCGATAACCACTTCTGGAGGTACACGTGAACGCCGACAACCGGATCCCGACCAGCTCCCCGTGGGGCGCCGTGCAGGACGGCCGCGTTCTCGCCCATGGCATCATCATCGCCTCGACAGCCGGGCACGGCGGCGTGCGGATCAGCCCCGCACGGTTGAAACAAATGCCTGCCGCCCTGCGACTCGGGCGCCGGCGCTGGTTCGAGGAAGACTGCGAGGCAGCACTCGTCGGACTTGCCTTTGCCGACGACCTCGAATTCACCGACAGTCGGCGAGACGACCTGGCCGCCGTCGTCGCCAAATTGGTTCCCGACGAACTGGGAGGCGTACTTCGGTCGCACGCTCGAGCCGGGAGAGTCGTACCTGCGGGACAAGGAAACCTTCGAAGCGGCCACGGCCGACCAGTTCGTCGTCGACAGTGCGTTGGGGGACTGGCACGAGGACGTCCCGGCAGGACTGGTCGGAGTGACCGCACTCCGCCGCAGTGACGGCATCCGCGGCAAGTTCCTGGTGGCCGCGGAGCGGTACTCCCGGCGCAACCGGTTCGGGTACGTGATCGACGAGACGGTCGACGTGGTGTGGTCGTCCGCGCCGAAACTCGCGGCGTAGTCACCGGACGGTCGGCCCTCGGGGAAGTCAGTCCTGCCCACCGGCTTTTGGGTCGGTCAGCCGCAGCATGGTCAGGAACAGGTGGGCGGCGGTGACGAGGGTGACGTGGTGGTGCCAACCGAGCCAGGAACGGCCCTCGAAATGATCGAGTCCGAGGGCGACCTTGAGCTCACGGTAGTCGTGTTCGATACGCCAACGCAGCTTCGCGAGTCGGACGAGCTCGTCGATCGGGGTGTCGGCGGGCAGGGTCGACAGCCAATAATCGGTGGGCTGCGCTGCGCCGGTTGGCCATTCGGCCAGCAACCACACCTGTTCGACCGAGCCGTCGTCGGCGCGAGGCACCCGATGTCCCGCGGGGCGGGCCCGTAGCGCGACGAACTGGGAGCGCATGACGGCCTCGGGATTGCCCGGTGTGGACTTGGTGCCCCGTCGCCACGACACCGTCAGCGCCTGATTTCGTCCGGCGGCGGTCACCATGTCCTGGCAGCTCGATTTCGGGACCCGGTAACGAGCGGTGAAGGGGCGGCCTCGACCGGTGCGTGGTGGGGTCTCGGGGACAGCGTCGGCCGGGTACACGCTGGTCGTGGCCTTGACCGCCACCATGTAGGCAATACCGCGGGCGGTGAGTTCGCCACGGAACTGGGCGCCCTCACCGTAGCCGGCATCGGCAACGACCACACCTGGCCGGGGGCGGCCCCAGGCGAGGAGTTCGTCGATCATCTCCACCGCCATCGCCGACTTGGAGCGATGCCGCTGGTCGGACGGTATCGCCGACTTCACCCGCCGAGCGGCAACCGCACTCGCCTCATCAGAGTCCTCGACACACCCATCGTCCCAGCTCGGCGGCACGAACAATCGCCAGTTCAGGGGGCAGGACGCCTCATCGGACGCGGCGTGCACGCTGACCGCGATCTGACAATTTCCGACCTTGCCCAAGGTGCCCGAGTACTGCCGTGCCACGCACGGTGAGGCGTCGCCGTCCTTGGCGAATCCGGTGTCGTCGACCACCCACGCATCCGGGGCGATCACCTCGCACGCTGTGCGGGAGAGCACCATACGCACCGGTTCGACCTTCCACGGCGAGCTGGTCACGAACTGCTGCAACCGTTGATGGGGGCTCCCCCTTGAGTATGGACATCGTGAACACTGGATCCTGAGGATCCAGAGAAAGTGATGTCACAGATGGCGAAGAAGGCATACTCGGCGGAATTCAAGGCCGATGCCGTCGCGCTGTACCTGTCCGACCCGAGCCACACCTTCGATGGCATCGGCAACGACCTGGGCGTCAGCCGGGAGACCCTGCGCAACTGGGTCCGCGCCGAACGCAAACGCACCGGCACCCCCACCGCCGACAGGCCCCGGAAGCCGGCATCGACGGGCGGGGTATCGTCCGAGTCCGTGTTGGAGGAAGAAAACAGGCAGCTCAAGGCCCAGATCCGGAAGCTGGAGACCGAGCGGGAGATCCTGCGCAGGGCCGCGAAATATTTCGCGGGCGAGACGAATTGGTGAGGAGCCGTAACTTACAGATGTTTCGATAATTGAGTGAGTACGGATCATAAGGAAAGTCCGGTGTGGTCGAGGAAACCGTGGCACAGGTCGTAGCTCGAGCCGATCCGGGTCAGCCCGGTCTCGGTTGCGGTGCGGACCTCGTCGAGGGTATCGGGACACAGGTTGGCCAGTTCGGTGGATTTCATGTTCCCCCAGACCTGTTCGATCGGGTTGAGTTCGGGCGCATACGCCGGGAGTGAGCTTCCCCCGCCTTCCCGGAGACTTCCGAACCAGGTTTGATCGTAGGAACCGAGGAAGGACGTCATCGTGGGAACGAGGAAGTATCCACCGGAGTTGCGTGAGCGTGCGGTCCGGTTGTATCGGGAGTCCGATCCGAAGCCGGTGCTCCGGCGGCTGGCCGAGCAGCTGAACGTGCATCCCGAGGCGCTGCGGACCTGGATCCGGCAGGCCGAGGCCGATCACGGCGAGCGCGACGACCGGCCGACGACGGCGATGCTCGAGGAGAACCGGCGCTTGGCGAAGGAGAACGCGGAGCTGCGTCGGGTCAATGAGGTGCTGCGGGCGGCGAGTGCGTATTTTGCGTCGGAGATCGACCCGACCCGGAGAAGGTCATGAATTTCATTGACGACCATGACTTCTCGGTCGGTCTCGTACTACGGGTCCTGGATATCGCGTCGTCGACCTACTACGACTGGCGGGCACGGGTGACCCTGCCGTCGCGGCGGCGACGGGAGGACGCCGCACTGCTGGAGTTGATCGATGAGATCCGCGCCTCGCACGAGTTCGCCGCCACCTACGGCTCCCCGCGGGTCTGGCTCGAACTGCGCCGCCGCGGGGTGCGGGTCGGCCGTAAACGCGTCGAACGGATCATGCGGGAGAACGATCGCCGCGGCGCCTACCTGCGGAAAGGCTGGAAGGGTGGCTCGACGAAGCAGAATCCGCGGCACACCGCCGCCCCGGACCTGCTGGAGCGCGATTTCACGGCAACGGCACCGAACCGCAAGTGGGTGGCGGATCTGACGCGGATACCGACCGGTGAGGGAGTGCTGTGGCTGGCCAGTGTGCGTGACGCCTTCTCCAACAAGGTCGTCGGCTGGCGATCCGGGCCGAGAGCGGACACCGATCTGGTGCTCTCCGCGCTCGACTATGCCCTGTATTCCCGCGACATCCGGGCCGGGGAGCTGACTTTCCACAGCGACAAGGGCTGTCAGTATACGGCGGTTCGGTTCACGCAGCGGCTCGTCGATGCCGGCATCGCCCCGTCCACCGGCAGCGTCGGGGACAGCTTCGACAACGCGCTCGCCGAAAATCTGTGGTCGACCTTGAAAATTGAATTGATGTACTGGCCTGCAATCACTTTCGCCACTCGATCGGAGGCGGAGTTCGCGTTGTTCCGCTATATCGACGGGTGGTACAACCCACGCAGGATTCAGGCCGGCTTGGGCGGTCTCTCACCGGACGAATACGAACACGCTTACCACGACCGACCAGGTGGACAGGAGGCAGATATTATCCAACCTGAGCTCATCGGAGCCATGTAGAAAAGTTTCCGGAGAAGCGGGGGAACCTCAGAGGCGTTCGACGTGGAGCCAGTGGCGTTGGGTGGCCAGCCAGGCGGTCATCGCCCGGGACCGGTGGGCCATGAGCCCGTCCCAGAGCACGATGAGCTTCTCACCGGCGAAGTGGGCGCGTAGTTCGGTGAGGAACTCGATGAGCTTGCCGGTGTCGTAGGCGCCGTCGGTCATGGAAAACACGAACGCGCTTTCGCTGCGGTCGGGGCGATAGGCCAGCACCCCGGCCATGGACATGCGCTTCCAGGAAAAACGGTGACGGAGTACGGGTGTGACACCTTTCGGCGCCCAGGTCGCGCGGACCACCGGGAGCAGCGAAACACCGCTTTCGTCCTGGAAGCAGATCCATGCACCTCGGCGCCGCGCTATTTTTTTATCCGCGGCCACTCGTTCTCACGCCACGCAACGATGGCATCCTCGTCGCGTTCGACCGCCCGCCGGGCGGGACGTTGCCGGCTCCAGCCGAGCCTGGTCCGCAGAATCGTCCACGTCTGGGTGGGACCGTAGGTCACGCCGGTGAGCCGCTCGATCACGATCGCGACCCGCCCCAGGGTCCATACCCCGGTGGCGAAGCCGTGAGCCTGGGGGCCTTTGAGCAGTTCTTCTCGGATCACCTCGATCTGGGTGTCGTCGAGACGTGGCCGGCGTCCCGCCCGACCTGCACCTTCGAGCGCTTCGCTACCACCTTCGGTCCACTGCCGAAACCATCGGGACGCAGTCTGCTGGGAAACCTCTAATTCGACCGCGACATCGATCTGCCGTCGTCCTGCGGCGAACATCTCCGCGGCCTGCATCCGCCGCTCGCGCAACGCGTCGAGATCACGACGAGCTCCGCGTTGCTTGTCTTTCCGGGCGTCGGACTCCCCGCCGGAACCGGTCTTCTTCCCTGCCATTCGTCAATGATCAAGCAGTGCGGTGCGAATCATGCACAACGACACGCCCTATTACCGAAACATCTTTAACTACTGCCGGAATTGATCTCGTTGTCGTGGTCCTGGATCAGGCGCTTCAAGGCTTCGAGCGTGCGGGGAGGGCGGGCCCGGCGGAAGACGAGGACTCTTGCGAGCTCGGGCCCGGCGAAGGCCAGCATCGGCTTGGACCTGCCGGCGTGGTAGCTCAGCACGTTGCGCTTGCGGCCCATCAATTCGGCCGCGAGGGTCAAGGTGACGGTGTTACGGCTTCGGAGCACAGCGGTCAGGACGCGGTGACGGTGATCAAGGGTGCCGAAGCCGGGGTTGCGGCCGCGGCCGTCCCTGCCTGCACTTTGCCGTTCGGCCTCGGTCAGGACCTGTTGACACGGTTCGAGCCGGAGCACGAGCTGGTCGAACTCTTCGCGTGTCAAGCCGGTCAGGACGGGATGGGTGAGTAGGAAAGTCGTTTCGTCCGGGATCGGTGGCGGTGCTGGCTTGGGTGCGGACCGAGCAGCTTGTACGGGGTCGTGTGGGGCGATCGTGTAGTTCCACTCACCATGGAACTCGTCGCGAGTGACGCGCTCCATGATCGCTTTACGGTTGGCCCGGGTAAGCGTGCGACCGGTGGGGTAGGTGTTCTCGTCCAGCACGGCCTTGATGGTCAGTCCGGTGCGAGTCCGGGTCGCCGAGATCGTCTGGATCAGTACTTCGTAGCTGGTCAGGGGTTGGCCGCGCAGGCTGTGGGTGATGCGCGAGAACAGGCGATGTTCGACCTTGTTCCACTTCGATGTCCCGGGCGGGAAGTGGGCGACCGTGACGAACAGTCCGGACTCGTCGGCGAAGGCAGCGAGGTCCATCTTGAACAGGTGGGAGTCGGCGGAGTTCGCTCCGCCGGAGTCCGCTGTGACCAGCAGCCTGCCAGCGCCGGGGTAGTCCGCCTTGCCCTGGTCATTCCACCAGCGGCGCAGGGACTCCACTGCGAAGGCGGCGGTGTTGCGGTTGGTGCCCACGTTCACCCAGCCGGTGTCTCGTCCCAGGTCATAGACGCCGTAGGGGATGGCGACCGGGGTGTCCGGCCCGGTGAAATCATGGTCCGGAGCGGTGATCGGATTGCCCTTGGGGCGGTAGGCGCGGCCGGGACGAGCGAACTCGCCGATCGGTTCTTTCTGCTTTGCGTCTACGCTCACCACGGGTAGGCCGCGGGCCAGGAAGAGCTCGGCGGCCGCGTTGATATGGCGGAACTGGGCGTCCCGGTCCGGGGACTGCAAGCCGGCCCGGGTCTTGGCCATGGCTTGCAGGCTGAATCCCATCTCTCGCAGTAGCCTGCCGACCACTGGAGCGCTGACCGGATGTCCCGCATCGCTCAGCTCTCGGGCCAAGTCCCGCAATGACGCCGTGGTCCAGCGTAATGCAGACACCGGATCACCCACCTCCCGCGGCTCGATCAGCGCCTCGAGCGCCGGCCGGAGACCAGGGTCTCGCACAGCAGCCGACCTGCGGCCGCCGCCTGACCGACGTGTCCGGCCCAATGGCTCTGCCCCGCTGCTAAGTTCGGCGCATCCCCGCGCGACGGTCGACTCCGATACTCCCGCCAGCCGGGCCACCGCTACGATCCCGCCGTGGCCCAGCGCTGTGGCCTCCGAAGCCAGATACAGACGACGTTGCCGCTCATCCAGATGCGGTAGCAACGCTGCGAACTTCACGTCCAGGACAGCCCGGTCCTTCTCAGAAATCCTCACAACAGACCACGTATCACGGCACGCACCGCAGCTGCCTCAAAACCGTCAGTAATTTACTGACGGTTCCTCACCAGTTCGTCTCGCCCGCGAAATATTTCGCGGCCCTGCGCAGGATCTCCCGTTCGGTTTCGAGCTTCCGGATCTGCGCTCTGAGCTGCTTGTTCTCTTCTTCCAACACGGACTCGGACGATACCTCGCGCCCCGACCTCAGCGTCCGGGGCGGATGTGTGGCCTCGGATGTACCGGTTCGTTTACGTTCGGCGCGTACCCAGTTGCGTAAAGTTTCTCGGCTGATCCCCAGGTCCTTGCCGATGCCCTCGTAGGTGTGGTTCGGGTCGGACAGGTACAGCGCGACGGCATCGGCCTTGAACTCTGCCGAGTATGCCTTCATCGCCATCAGTGACATCTCTTCCTCTGGATCCTCACGATCCAGTGTTCACGATGTCCTCACTTCTGGGGGAACCCCCCAGCGAGCCAGCTCGGCGATGGACACCCCATCGTCGGCGTAGCGGCGGAACAGCTCGCTTACCAGCACTGCTTCGTGCTCGACGACCTCGTAGGCGGCGCCGGCGTGGTCGTTCTTGCGGACATAGCGGTAGCCGAACGGAGCGCCGGAGAGCACGCCCACCGACCCGGTCTTGGCACGATGGGTCTTGCCGCGCCGGTAGCGTTCGAGGATCTGCGCCTTCTCGTACTCGGCGAACATGCCCTGGAACTGCACTAGCAGTTGGTCCTCCGGCGAGTCGCCACTGGGACCCTGGACGAACTGCACCCGGGTTCCGGCGCGGGTGAACTCCTCGATCAGCAGGCCTGGTAGGCGAACTTGCGAGGTAATCGTCCGCAGGAGAACGGGATCGTCATGTTCGACACCACCACCGTTGCGATTACTCGGTATCGGTGGCGGGCGAGCAACATCCCCACACCATGGTCCAGCACGGGAGCGTCGGTTCCCGCCTGATAGTGGCAGTCCGTGGAGCGCCGGATGCGATGAGAGTCGCACGTCCGGTGCGGAGGGCGGCCCGGGGAAACGGGCCGGGAGCAATCCCGGCACCGCGCCCCGGTCCGACCCCTACATCATCGGTCTGACCCGGTCCGCGATCGGGACACTCGTCGAGCGCACCAGCAGATTCACGACACTACTACACCTGCCACGTCTGAAAGGTTATGGGACAGCGGCGATGGTGAAGAACGGGCCGGCCCTGTCCGGATATGGTTCCGAGTCCCCTCCGTGATGTTCTGGCGGCGACGCTGACACCATTGCCCGAGCGTCTACGAAGATCCGTGACATGGGATCGGGGAAGGGAACTGGCGCGTCATGCCGAGCTGACCGCTTCCACCGGTATCCGCGTTTACTTCTGTGATCCGTACAGTCCGTGGCAGCGGGGGACGAACGAGAACACGAATGGGCTTTTGCGGCAGTATTTTCCGAAAGGTGCCAATCTGTCCAGATACGTTCGACGGGACCTCGATGCGGTCGCGCATGCGCTCAATAACCGCCCCCGAAAAGTTCTCGGTTGGAGAACGCCTGCGGAAGTTTTTGCCGATCAACTACACTCACCCACACGACGCAGTGTTGCGACGACCGATTGAATCCGCCCAGTACACGTCGCTGGCCTTCACCGAGGCATTCCCCGGGCCAGCCACCACAAACGCTTACAGGCGGTTCAGCTCGCGCTGGAACTCGGCCAGGACCGACAACATGCCGTACATGGCGCAGCCCTCGGCGGTGGCAGTGTCGCGTTACCCACATGTGGCAATCAACGTGTTGCCGGGCCAGGCGTCTGAGCTGGATTGGCAGCACATCAGTGCACACGACGTAACAGCGCGGCGAGGGCTTGGCCGCCGCCGATGCACATGGTGACAATACCTAGTTCTAGATCGCGTCGCACCAGATCTTTGGCAACACGCAAGGTCAGAATGGCGCCGGTGGCGCCGACGGGGTGGCCAAGTGCGATCGCACCCCCATAGGGATTAGTCTTCTCCGAATCAAGCTTGGCGTCGCGGATTACCGCGACCGCCTGAGAGGCGAATGCCTCGTTCAACTCGATGGTGTCGATGTCGGCGGCGGTGGTGCCGGTCTGCTCGAACAGTTTGGCGAGCGCCAACGCCGGTGCGTAGCCCATCAGCTCCGGCTCGAGGGCAGCGGTCGCGACCGACTCGATCGTTGCCAGCCCGCCCAACCCTCTCTCCCGGGCAACGGATCCACGAGAAAGTACCAGCGCACCTGCCCCGTCGTTGATGCCCGAAGCGTTGCCGGCAGTGACGGTCCCACCGGCCTCGAAGGCAGGGCGCAGCGTGGCCAAGGTTGCGACAGTGGTGCTGGACTTGGGATGTTCGTCCGTGGTGATGGTGACAGGCTTGCGACCTCCGACCTGGACTGGGGTGATCTCCTCGTCGAACACGGCTCGGGCACGAGCGGTAGCGGCGCGGCGCTGCGATTCGGCCGCGAACTCGTCCTGCTGTTGACGGCTGATTCCGTACTTGCGTGCAACGTTCTCGGCGGTGATACCCATGTGTATGCCGTCGAAGGGGTCGGTGAGCATGCCGACGGTGCCGTCGACGAGCGTCCGATTCCCGAGTTTGTAACCGGTGCGGGCCCCGAAGTCGTAGAAGGGCATGCGGGACATGTTCTCGTTACCCCCGGCGACGGTGAGACTGGCTCCACCCCAACGTATCTGCATCGCAGCGGACCATACAGCCTGCAACCCTGAGCCGCACAACCGGTTGACGGTATGGGCAGGGACCGAAACCGGCAGTCCAGCGGACAGGGCGACACGGCGAGCGTTGTAAGCATCCGCCCCCACCTGACCAACACAGCCCATCACCACTTCATCGATGTCCTCGGGCGCGACGCCCGCGCGGACAAGGGCGAACTTGGTGGCGGTGGCGCCGAGTTCGTGGGCGGGTACATCGACGAACACGCCACCGAAGCTGCCAACGGGGGTGCGGGCACCGTCGACGATGACGACAGATTCCTGAGTGGTCATGTCTGGTATCTTCCAATCTTGTTTGTTGCAGGTGTATCCGTCGGAGCCCGAGCTGTTCGGGCATCCGACGTGCTGAGTGCTGTGAGTCGATGCCGTGAGTTACGGTATGTAACCGTCCGAGGTCGTCTTTACGGGTGGGTGGTCGCCGGAACGTCGAACTGTACCGATGACTTCTCTGCGAGGTAAGGCTGGACGAGTTCCGCATTGAGCCGGACGTGTGCTGGTGCGGCGAGGTATGCAGTGAAGGCGTCGTGGTCCCGAAATATGGCGGTGACGGCGTAGTCGGCGGTGGTTTCTCGCAGTCTAAGATCCTTTCCGTGCCAGTAGGATTCGATTCCCTGGCATGCTGATGCGAGTTTGTCGAGGGACGCGGACAGTGTGGTGAATACATGCTCGGGGGTGTCGTGAGTGAAGGTCAGTGTGATCACGTGGCCCATCGGCATTTTGCGGTCCTTGTCTGGAGAAAGTGGGAGGAGGGAGATGCCCGGGATCGGCCTGACTCGGGCATCTCCCTCGGTTCGCGCCGGCGACCGTCGCCTAGGACAGCGGCGCACCGGTCGCGGCACGAACCTGTTCTGAGGTGACATCGGGGGCGCATTTGCGCAGCGCCAGCCCGGTGTCGGTGATATCGAGGACCGCCAGGTTGGTTATGATGCGGTTGACCACGCCCTCGCCCGTGAGTGGCAGGGCGCATTCCTCGACGATCTTCGGGTTGCCGTCCCGGTCGGTGTGTTCCATGAGCACGATGACCTTGCGGGCACCGTGCACCAGGTCCATCGCCCCACCCATGCCCTTAACCATCTTGCCCGGGACCATCCAGTTCGCCAGGTCTCCGGATGCAGAGACCTGCATTCCGCCGAGTACTGCGGTGTCGATGTGTCCGCCGCGGATCATCCCGAACGAGGCGGCCGAATCGAAGTACGACGCACCGGGGTTGACGGTAACGGTTTCCTTGCCGGCGTTGATGAGGTCGGCGTCGACGTCGTGTTCATCCGGGTAGGGCCCGGTACCGAGAATTCCATTTTCGCTGTGCAGGGTTACTCGTACACCCGCCGGCAGAAAGTTCGGGATCAGCGTGGGCAGTCCGATCCCGAGGTTGACGTACTGTCCCGGCGCGAGTTCTTGGGCCGCGCGGGCAGCCATCTGTTCGCGCGTCCAGCCTTGGGTTTGCACTACTGCGGTCATGGTCAGTCCTCCTTGCCGGCGCGGACGGTACGTTTTTCAATGTGTTTGTCCTGCGGGCCTGTGTGCACGATCCGGTCGACGTATATGCCCGGCAGGTGCACCTGAGCAGGGTCGATGTCCCCAGGTGCGACGAGTTGCTCGACCTCGACAATGCAAAGTCGTCCGGCCATCGCTGCAAGGGGATTGAAGTTCTGTGCCGCCTTGTTGAAGACCAGGTTGCCTTCGGTGTCCCCGATGAGGGCGTGGACAAGCGCGTAATCCGCGGTGATCGACTCCTCGAGAACGTATCGCTTTCCAGCGAACGTCCGGGTTTCCTTCGGCGGGGAGGCGAGCTCAACTGACCCATCTCGTGCGTAGCGCCACGGCAGTCCGCCGGCAGAGATCGGGGTTCCGACTCCGGCCGGCGTGAAGAAGGCTGGGATGCCAGCGCCGCCGGCTCGGAGTTTCTCGGCCAGGGTGCCTTGCGGGGTGAGTTCCACCTCGAGTTCTCCGGAGAGGTACTGGCGGGCGAATTCTTTGTTCTCGCCCACGTAGGAGGCGATCATCCGCCGGATCTTGCCGCGGGTGAGCAACAGATCCAGTCCGTGTCCGGTAGCTCCGCAGTTGTTGGATATCACCTCGAGATCGGCGACGTCCGTGTCCGCGAGGGCGGCGATCACCGTGTCCGGTACCCCGGCGAGACCGAATCCACCGACCGCGAGCGAGGAACCGGAAGGGATATCTGATACCGCAACGGCCGCAGATGCGACCACTTTCGGCCGAGCGAGGGATGTCGTCAATCCTTGTACAGACATCGTGTGATGCCCCCTTCCGGTTGAGCTGAGGCCGAGTGGGCCCGATGTATGCGTTCTGTCAGCGCAGTCTGCGCGGTCGAGTTGCGGTCGATCGTGCGTGGATGGCAGGGCCCGACCTGCAGATCATTTCCTTCGCGGATGGTGCGGAACTCATGCGAGCTGGATGCGTTGTAAATCGGATCCAACGGTCGCGTCACCTCCGTACCCTTCTTGCGCCCACCCGTTCCAAACGTCGGCATCGATGGATTCATTGGTTATGTCGGCAACATGTGACAACACGAGTCGTCGGGCGCCTGCCTGTTCGGCGACGGAGCCGACCCTTTGCACCTCTACATGAGACTCGAGCATGTGGGATCGGAACGCTTCGGGTAGATCTGCCCCTTGCAGGTTGATCGCCTCGTGCACAAGCAGATCGGTCCGGTTCGCAAGCCTGATGACGTTCTCGGAATAGGCTGTGTCTCCGGAGAAAGTAACCGATCCGTAGTCGGTATCGAACCGGAATGCAAATGATGGAAACACCGGCCCATGGGGAACCAAGACTGCAGTCACTCGTACACGGTCGTCTTCCATTACCGTGAAAGGTGTCATGCTCGGTGCCCTGGTGGTGTAGTTGACGTCGACTTCAGGGATTCCAATTTCTGTGATGTCCATGAGCGTGCGGACGTCGCGTATTCCGCTGTCGCGGAGAAACATATTGGTGCTGTATGCGAACGCATCGTGCAAGCGATCAGCGAACTTGATCGTTCCGGGTGTTGGATCGGTGCCCACCGTGGTAGCTTCACCGCCGCCGAACTTCGGCGGAAGGCCACCGGCCGGGCCAGGTCCGTGCACGTGGACCGGATTCTCGATCCAGTCGCCATATGCGCTGTTGGGAACCGTTCCCCCTGCGAGGAAGAAGTCATAGAAGTCCGAGACATGGTCGGCGTGCAGATGGGTCAGGAAGATCGAGTTCAGATTTCTCTGCTGCAGACCCGAGCGTACATACTGGCTTGCAGATGCACGGCCGCAGTCGACAAGATACACCTGGCCCTCGATGACTACAGCAGTTGAGATGCCTGTTCGATTGGGTTCGATAGGAGGGCCGCCTTGCGTGCCCAGAAGAATGATCTCGAAACGTTCCTCACCGATGGCAGGCGGGACGGTGACGTCGTCGAACGTCTGTGGGAGTGTCGCTGATCCTGTCCCTGAAGAGCAGCCAGACAGCCCCACTGCAGCGGCGAGACTTCCTGCACCGGCCAGTAGGCCTCGCCTGGTCAGTTTGTTGGAAGGATCAAACACCTTGCTTGTGAGGCACATACTTCTCCATGTCGAGTTCGGGCCGATTCGTTTGCGAGATAGGAGTTCTTGTGTAGGAACCCTCGGTCATACGGGGTTCGGTGCCAGCGCTCCAGCCCCCGCGTACTGGGCCGATGACCCTAACTTTGCTTCGATCTCAAGTAACCGATTCCACTTGGCGGTTCGTTCCGAGCGGGTGGTTGATCCGACCTTGATCTGTCCTGTGCGCCAGCCCACCGCCAGGTCGGACAGCCACGAATCTTCGGACTCACCCGATCGGGCGGAGAGCACTGTGGCGACGTTGTGTTCTCGCGCGAGGTCGACGACCTCGCGTGCCTGTGTGAGAGTGCCGATCTGATTGGGCTTGACCAGAACAGCATTTGCTGCGCCGCGGTCCACTCCCTGTGCCAGTCGCTGGGGATTGGTCACGAACAGGTCGTCACCGAGGAGCTGGGTGGAGGGAAGAGCTGCTTGTGCCTTGGGCCAATGGTCCCAATCGTCTTCGGACAGGATGTCTTCGATGGACACGATCGGGAAGTCCGACGACCATGCTTCGAGTTCGGCGATGAGCTCGCTGGAGCTCAGGTGCCGGTTCTCGGAGGCGAAATGGTAGCGGGCCGAGTTCACGTCGTAGAACTCGGTGGCGGCGACATCGATCGCGATCGCGGCCTGTGCTCCGAGATCGAGGTCGGCCTTGGCGATGCCGCGCGCGAGAAACTCCAATGCCGCACGGTTGGACGGCAGTCTCGGGCCCAGTCCACCCTCGTCAGCGACGAGCGCGACATCGTATCCGGCATCCTCGAGGACTTGGGCGGTGCCACGACGCACTCGCCAGGCGAATTCGATCGCCTCGCGGAAGCTGTCGGCGCCGACCGGGACGACGAGGAAGTCCTGGATGTCGACCGCTCCGTCGGCGTGGGCGCCACCGGAGATGACGTTGACCATGGGCAGCGGAAGCAGGGGGTCGTTTCCGATGTGGGCGTAGAGGGACAATCCGGCGGCTCGGGCAGCGGCTCGGGCTGAGGCGATCGACACCGACAAGACGGCATTCGAACCCATCGTCGATAGGTGGGGTGTACCGTCTGCCTCGCGCAGAGCGGCGTCGACGGCTCGTTGGTCGGTGGCGTCGATCCCGCAGACGGCGTCGCGCAGTGGGGTGTTGGCGTTCGCGACCGCGTAGGTTACGCCTTTTCCGCCGTACCGGATCCCGCCATCGCGTAGTTCGACGGCTTCGTGGGTGCCGGTGGAGGCACCCGACGGCACGATCGCTGTGGCCGCGGTCCCGTCGTGGAGGGTGACCTCCGTGGCCACGGTCGGATTGCCGCGGGAATCGAGGGCCTCCCAGGAGAACACCGATTTGATTCGGGTACCGGACATGGTCAGTTCCTCCAGAGAAGGTCGAAGGTGGGGCGGGGATGAAGTAGTACCTGCCGAGCGATCTGGAGCGCCTGCGCCCGGGCGGCCGGGGACAGGTAGGTCGCCGGTGACTTACCGTCGACGCGGGCGAGCAGAAGGCACCCGATCTGCCGCAGCAGGTGGTCGCGGTCGAGCTCGGGCAATCGAGGCTGGGGGTGGGTGAGGTAGGCATCGAGGAATGCTCGTGCCAAATCCCGGAATTCGTGGGCTGCGGACGGAGTGTGCAGTGCCTTGCACACGAAATGCGCCAGCATGAAGGCCACGTCGAAGGTCGGGTCACCGATGTGGGTTACCTCCCAGTCGATGATCCACAACCCGTCGGCACCGGTGAGGATGTTCTTCGGCGAGAAGTCCCCGTGGACCAGACACATCCGGGTGGCGAGCATATGGTCGACGGTGGCCTCGATCGCTGGGGCGAGGTCGTGATGGTGGGCGCTCGTCCATCGGTAGAACGGGTCGACTCTGAGTTCGAGGAAGGCGTCGGTGTCGGCGAACGTGTTTCGCATGACCGAGTTGTCGCTGGACTCCGCGTGCAGGGTGGCCGACAGCCGTCCCAGAACTGCGCCGATGTGGGGCGCGACCTGTCCTGCGAGCAGGTCGGTCTTCCATTCGGTGAAGTCCCGTGGGGCTCGGGCGAGGGCCATCAAGTGTCTGTCCTCGTCCAATGCCAGCATCGGCGGCACGTGGTGCGGCAGTAGCGTGCCTGCGGCGTCGATCGCGTGTGCCTCGGTGATAAGGCGTTGTGGGGAGGCATACCAGTCGGCCTCGACGCGAAGTTTGGGAAGCGCACGCTTGACGACGACGTCTACTCCAGGACCGGAGACGGCCAGGACGTCGTTGGACACTCCCCCCGACAGCGGTGCGATGTCGAGAGGCGTGTCCTCGTTGGCGAGGCCGCGGTCGATCAGGAAGGCCGTCACCTCATCAGCAAGCCCGGTCGTGGTGTTATCGATGGGGTGAATGGTCATGTCAGCGCCGTGTTCCGGGTCGAGAAGCGTGCGTGTGGGGAGTCGATCACCTGGGCGTTGACCACATGCGAAGGTAGTTCGCCGCGCAGCACGGCGGCGACATTCGTTGCAGCCGTGCGTTGCAGGTCTGCGACGGCTTCGTCGGAGATGAATGCCGCGTGTGGCGTCAGGATCACGTCCGGTCGATGGCGGAGCGGATGGTCCTTCCCGGGAGGTTCGGTGGCCATCACATCGAGTGCGGCTCCGGCCAGGGTATTGCGTTCGAGCGCGTCGAGCAGGGCTGATTCGTCGATGAGTGCACCGCGTGAGGTGTTGATCACCACGGCGCCGGGGGGAAGCAACCCGAGTTCGCGGGCTCCGATGATGCCGGTCGTGGCCGGGTTCGCCGGCAGATGGAGGGACAGGATGTCGGCGCAGGCGAGAAGCTCGTCGAGCGTGCGGGTGAACGTCACCCCGGCGTCTTCCCTCTTGCCGGCCTGTGACGGGGAGAACGCCACGACGTTCATCCCGAAGGCCTGGACCCGGTGGGCTACAGCCCGCCCGATGGCTCCGAAGCCGACCAGCCCGACAGTTCTGTTTCGGAGCCGTTTGAGTGCGCCGAATTCTTTGTTGTCCCAACCACCGGTGGCGGTTTGCTGCGCGAACTGCGCGACTTTACGTGTGTGTCCGAGGATCAGGGCGAGGGTGTGGTCGGCGACTTCTTCGGTGCAGAACTCGGGAACGTTGGACACGATCACGCCGAGCCGGGTGGCGCATTCGACGTCGACGTTGTCGAGTCCGACCCCGTAGCGGCCGACGGTTCGGCAGGATCGTGCTGCTTCCAGGACTCGAGCGGTGACCGGCTTCCAGCAGGTCAAGATCGCGTCGACGTCGGCTGCGAGGTCGACGAGCTCGTCTTCGGTTCCGGTGTCGGCCACGACGAGCTCCGCACCTACCCGGGCGAGGATCTCACGTTCGATGTCGAGGGTGGGCCAGGAGTAGTCCGTGACCAGGATGGTGCTCATGCGTGCGCCGGTTCCGGTCCGGCGAAGGTGTGGCTCATCTGCCCGATACCGGTGATCCAGCTTTCGATGACGTCGCCCTCGCGCAGGAAACGTGGCGGGTTCCAGGCGGTGCCGACGCCGGAGGGTGTTCCGGTGAAGATGAGGTCACCCGGGGTGAGGGTCACGATTCCCGAGATGTATTCGATCAGCTGGCCCACCGGGAAGATGAGGTCGCTGGTGCTCGAGTTCTGTACCTCTTTGCCGTTGAGCAAGCTACCCAGGGCGATGTTGTTCCGGTCGTCGAATTCGTCAGGAGTGACCAGGACGGGGCCGATCGCGGAGTATCCGGGGAAGGACTTGCCGAGGCCGAATTGCGGGTGCGATTCGGGACGCTGCTGCACGTCCCGGTCGGAGAAGTCCTGGCCGATGGTCACTCCGGCGACATAGTCCCACGCATCGTCGGCGGAAACCTTGTGGGCTTCGCGGCCGATCACGATGACCGCTTCGACTTCCCAGTCCACGCGGGGTCCGGACAGTGCGATGGTGGTGCCCGGTCCGGTCACCGAGGTGGGGAACTTCGGGAACACGAGCGGGTATTCGGGGACGGGCCAGCCCGCCTCGGCGACATGCTTGGCATAGTTGACGCCGATACCGAATCCCTGCAACGGTGTCGGGCTCGGTGCCCCGAACTGGTCCTGACGAAGGTCACCGGCGGACGCGAACGATGCGGACTGTGCCCATTCGCTGAATTCCTGCCACACGTGGAAGAGGGCGGCGATGTCGGCGGGGAATCGGCCGCTGCTGGCTTGTTCGATGTCGAGTGCTTGGTCACCGGAGATGAGTACGGCGCGGTTGTTTTGGTTCGCGATCTTCATGAAGTGCCCTCTGAGCAAAAGTTGGATAGGGAATAGGTGCGCGTAGGCGCAGTGAGATGGTTACGACGTCGCTGTCGTCGTCGGTCTCTTGATCAGTTCGGAGTCCGATTCGCCGGCCTTGCGGCGGGCGATCAGGTCTTCCATGTCGAACTCGATGCCGATGGGGTTGGCGGCGAACTCGGGGCCGAACATGAACTCGTTCGCCTCGTCGACGGTCTCGTACACGTCGACCTGCATCTCGGCTTGGTTTCCGTCCGGATCCCGGTAGTACAGCGACAGGGTCGGTCCATGGTGGATCTGCCACCAGGGGGTGATGTCCTCGTCGCGGAGTCGTTCGTAGGTGGCGATCAGGTCGGCGAGGGTGGCATAGGTGAATGCCACGTGGTGCATACCGAGCGTGTCGGGATCGTGCGGTTTGTACCCGTCGGCGAGGTTCGCCAGGGCCAGCCGGTGGTGTTCGTCGTCGTAGGCGAGGAAACAGATGCGGTCGTTTCCGTACTGGACCTTGGCCTCGAGAACGTTGAGCCACCAATCGCGGAGCCGGGGAACGTCGTTGGTCTGGAACACCACGTGGGCCAGACGTTCGGGCGAGGGCATGAGGACCTCCTGTATCGGGATGGAATAGATTGTCAGAGAAGCGTTGTGGGGAGCTCGTCGACACCGAGCAGAACCTTGCCGTGCACCTCTGCGGCGGTCTCGAACAGCGCGAAGGCGTGCCGGCTGGCGGCTTCGCTGTCGCGCCAGATCCGCTGAAGAGGGTTGGCGTTCGCGAACGATGAGGCGCCGTGCGCAGAGACCAAGGTGCGAATCGCTTCCCGTGCGGTCTTGATGGCGTAGGCATTGGCCACCCTAATGCGGGTCCGGTCGGCGAGCTCAAGTGTGCGTCCGGCGGCGACAGTGGTTGTGACCTCGTCGCAGAGGGTGTAGACGAGTGCGCGGGCGGATTCGATCTGCGCGGCGGCTTCCGCGACGGCCAGCTGCACCGTCGGCGCGTACGTCTGCTGCTCGTAGCTCGAGTACGCGATGCCGCGCCGGGCGGCTTTTTCGATCACCAGGTCGAGGGCGGCTCGGGCCAATCCCAATTGTGGGCCGGCGAGGATCAGACATCCGGGAGCGAGAAACGGGGCCTGGTAGAGGTATTCGTCCGTGAACGGGGTCGGCAATCCGTGCACGGCCGAGGCGCCGAGGGCAAGTACGCGGTGTTCGGGCACGAAGACGTCGTCAAGAACGACGGTGTTGCTTCCGGAACCGGACATTCCGGCGACGAACCATGTCTCCTCGATCGTGTAGTCGGACACCGGAATCATGCCGAACCCGACATCGGGGTTGCCGTCGCTGTTGGTGAGCGGAAATCCCACCATGGCCCAGTTCGCGTGCCAGCTCCCTGAGGCGAAGCCCCACTTGCCGGTCACCCTCCAGCCGCCATCGACTTTGGTGCTCGACCCGGAGGGGGTGAACACTCCACAGGTGCGGGCGCCGCCTGCCGTGCCATAGATTTCGTTCTGGGCCTGCTCGCTGTACAGTCCGACAAACCAGTTGCCGATGTTGAGCAGGCTGAACGCCCATGCAGTCGACCCGTCACCACGCCCGAGTGCTTCTTCGATCGCGATCCAGGTGCTGAAGTCTGCTTCGAATCCGCCGTGGCGTCGGGGCACCGAGACCCGGAAGAGCCCGGCTTGGTCCATGGCATCGATGTTGTCCTGGTCCACGCGACGGTGTTCTTCGGTGGAGGCCGCGTTCTTCTGCAGCAGTGGGATCAGTGCTTCCGCGCGGGAGACGAGATCAGTCTGATCGCTCACGCTGTCAGCTGTCTTTTCAACGACGGTGGTCATGGTCTTCTCCAGGGGTGAGGGCGGCGAGGGGCGCCGGAGGTGATCTGTCGGAGGCCGTACCGGTTGTTGCCGTGCAGGTAGCGACCGATGGCCGGCCCGTGTGGTGTCGGGTGGAAATGAAGGACTGGGCAGGGTCAGAGCATCGAGAGTTCGACGAGTGGTCGCGGGTGTGGTGTCGGAACGGTCGGCCGCATCTCGAGGTGGTGTCCTAGCCGATCCCGCTTGGTGCGTAGGTAGGCGAGGTTGTGGTCGGTCTCGGCTGTGGGAAGTTGGACTCGCCCCACGAGCTCGAGTGAGTGGCCGCCGAGACCCTCGTATTTGGTCGGGTTGTTGGTGATCAGGCGCAGCCGGCGCACTCCGAGGTCGATGAGGATGTGGGCGCCGACCTCGTAGCTGCGGGCGTCCACGGGAAGGCCCTGCGCCAGGTTCGCATCGACGGTGTCCAGTCCTTGGTCTTGAAGGGCGTAGGCGCGGATCTTGTGTGCCAGACCGATTCCGCGGCCTTCGTGTCCACGTAGGTAGACCAGGACACCGCAGCCCTCCTCGGCGATGGCTGCGAGAGCTTGTTCGAGTTGTATTCCGCAGTCGCAGCGCAGGGAACCGAGGACGTCACCGGTGAGGCACTCACTGTGTACCCGTACGAGCACTCCGGCATCGGTCTGCCCGGCGGCGTCGACATCACCCATCACGAGAGCCAGGTGTTCGATGTCATCGAGTGTCGATCGGAACGCCATCGCGCGGAACTGCCCGAAGGCGGTGGGCATCGAGGACGTGGAGACCTGCTCGACGTGCGACTCAGTGGCGTTGCGGTAGCGCACCAGGTCGGTGATATGAAGAATCGGGAGTCCGTGTGCGTAGGCGAAGGCCGCTAGGTCCTTTCCCTGCCGCATCGATCCGTCGTCAGCGACGATTTCGGAGATCACCGCCACCTCACCCGCTCCTGCCAGGCGCACCAGATCGACCGAGGCTTCGGTGTGGCCGGGGCGCACGAGTACTCCACCGGGGCGGGCGCGGAGTGGAAAGATATGGCCGGGTCGTCGAAGGTCGTCGGGGGACGTGGTGTCGCCGGCCAGAGCGTGCACTGTGATGGCGCGGTCGGTCGCTGATACACCTGTGCCGGTGTCGACGTGGTCGACCGTCACGGTGAACGCTGTCCCGTGTGCATCGGTGTTGTCCTCGACCATCAGCGGAAGCCGCAGCGCTGCTGCGCGCTCGGCGGTCATCGGAGCGCAGACGATCCCGGTGCTGTGTCGCACGATGAAGGCCATCTGCTCGTCCGTGACGGACGAGGCCGCAACCACGAGATCCCCCTCGTTTTCCCGGTCGGCATCGTCGATGACGACGATCATCCGGCCTGCGGCGAGTGCGGCGACCGCGTGGTCCACGGCGTCATGAGGATGAAGAGGCATCATGGTGTCACCTCCGCTGCACAATGGGTACCGAACGTGCGTGCGTGATATGTCAGCGGCGGGGCGGGAGAAGCGACGGCTTCGACGATGCCACCATAGGCGAGGACATGATCGCCGCCATCGACCAAATCCACGAGATCGCACGCCAGCCACCCCGCGGTCCCGTGCAGTCGGGGAAGCCCACCGGAGCTCGTCCACGACGTTCCCACGAACTTGTCCGACCCTTTGCGGGCGAACTGCATAGCTGTATCGGACTGTGCGTGAGACAAAATGTTCACCCCGAAACTTCCAGTCTCGCGCACCACCGCCAGCAGAGCTGAACCGCGGTCGAGTGATACCAGGACCATCGGCGGATCCATCGACAACGACGCGAACGCGCTGACAGTAGTGCCGTGAGGTCGCTTGCCGTCCATAGCAGTCACGACGGACACTGGGGTGCACACCCCCGCCATGACTTCGCGGAACTCGGTTCCGACGGATTGCGCCGACCTACGATCGGCTAGCCGTACGTCCATTGGGTGCCTCCCACGTCCAGTCGGGTCCGCCACACACTCGAGTGTCTGTGACTTCTGTCATAAACAACTGTGCGGTGGATCACCCGACAAGGGGCCGGGGTAACTACGTAGATGACTACGTATCTAATTATCGGTGTTCGCGTGATACCAGCCAGCGACCTGAGTGCGGGAGGTAAAACCCAACTTGACCAGGATGTTTTCCACGTGGGTTTCCGCCGTACGTGGTGCGATCACCAAGTCAGCAGCGATCTGAGCATTACTCGAACCCTCGGCGATCAGCGCCGCGACCTGCCATTCGCGGGGAGTGAGCACGCCAGCCGCCTTGGGGCGGCCACGACTCTTGCCCCCGGTGTTCCCCGTACCGGCACCTTCGGGGTGAGCGAGACCCGAGCCCTGCGCGGGCGAGGAACCTGCCGATGCGCGGTCCGGTGCCCTCAATACCAGGTCGAGGACCTCATTCACCTTCATCTTCGCGCCGCGGGCAAGTTCGGCATCGAATCTCTCGATGCCGAGGTCCTTTTCGAGAATGTCGACATGCTCGTGGTGAATTTCGAGGTACTGGTCGAAACCGAACAAGGGGTTTCCGATCGGCCCCCAGAGGGATCGATTCGCCCCGAGTAGCCGTGCGGCGCGCACCCGATTCCCGCGATCACATTCGAGCCAACCGAACACTTCGAGCGCGAACGCGATACCGGTGAGGTCGGCAAGGGACCGCTTCGACCGGATGCTCCTACGCAAGAGTTCAGCACAAGGGTCCGTTTCTCCCGTTTGCCAGAGGTCGACAGCGTTGACCCAGTCCCCCCAGCTTCGCGCCCACACTTCGCCGATCTCGTCACTGCGACGCCGAAGGATGACCCCCAACGAGCGTGACCGCTCGAGATTTCCGAGGACCAAATGAATCCACGACTGCTGAGCGAGCGCCAACAGATGAACCGAGTCCCACAGCTCAACGGTGTCGAAGATCGACACTGCCTCCTCGTACAGGCGGGCCGACTCGTCGAAACGCCCGGTGAACATCGCCGCCGATGCCCTTGCTTGGGTGACATAGCCGGTCAAGATTGGGTTGTTATCGGCAGCAGCTCGCTCGGCCGCTTCGTCGAGGACGGGAATCGCCGCCCGAGGGTCGCCCTGCGCCAACGCGATCCACCCCTTGACCCACAGAGACTTTGCTGAAAGTTCCGCAGGAGAGGTTGACAATCGATCGAACCAATATTGGCCCTCTCGTGCAAGTCCCGAGATCCACCGATGCCACAGGCCGGTAATCATGTCATCGGCCACCGCTGCGTGGATATCTCGTTCGAGACCGTTACGGATTGCTTGCCGGATGTTCGGAATTTCCGACATCACTGAGTTCGCCGCATCGACCTGGCCCGCTCCCGAACGCCACGCGCGCTCAGCGACAGCGACAATATCTGCGTAGTGGCGAAGATGGCGTAGCGCCAGCTCCGATTCGTCTACTACGCGCTCGTCGGATGACGCGGACAAGAGCCGCCGCCCGAATTGCCGGATCGGTTCGAGCAATCTGTACCGGTTTTCATCGTCGAGGCGATCAACGACAGATTTGGTGATCAGCCCGAGAATCCATTCCCGCACCTGCGTCTCATTCACACTGCCGAAAGTGCAAATGGTGACCGCGCTGTCGAGGGTGAAGCTGCCAGCGAAGTACGACAAGCGGATCCAAGTCTGCTGCTCACCGGGCGTACACAGGTCATAGCTCCACTTCATTGCCGCTTCGATAGTCTGGTGGCGCACGTCCACCCCTCGCACTTTTGCCGTCGGCAACCCCTCACTCGATTCGAGACGATGCGCGATCTCGGCGATGCTCAGGTTCCGGACCTGCACAGCAGTCAGTTCAATCGCCAGAGGAATTCCGTCCAGCCGCCTGCACAGCCGGACAACGTCGTCGATGTTGCCGGCGTCGACGACAAAGCCTGGAGATGCAGCGGACGCACGCTGCTCGAACAATTCCACTGCTTCGAAGCCGGCAGCGTCGTCGCTGACAAGACCACCATCATCAAGCTCGGGGACCGCGAGAGGAGGAACCGACACCACATGCTCGCCCGCCACCGCCAGGGGCTCGCGGCTGGTCACAATGATCCGCAAATCGCGGGCACGTCGAATCAGGGAGCCCGCCAGAGCTGCCACCGCGTCGACCAGGTGTTCACCGTTGTCCAGAATCAGCAGTGCCCGACGATCAGACAGATGTCTGAGTACCACTTCAACGGTGTCTGCGCTCGATTGATCAGCAATCCGCATCGCCTCCGCAACTACCATGGCAATCGCCGTTGGGTCCGTCACATCCGCCAGTTCGACGAACCACACCCCGCCAGGAAAAGAACGAGCCACCCGCCGCGCCGCCTGAATTGCCAGTCGCGTTTTCCCCACCCCGCCAGGACCGGTAATGGTCACAATCGGTGTTGTCGCCAACGCCGACTTGACCGCAGTGACCAACTCTCGCCTCCCGACGAAACTCGTCGGGCTTTCCGGCAAGTTCCGCTCCTGAAACGGGGACGTTCTCGTCGACATAGCCCTACCTCATCGTTCGCCACCGGATCGATCGGACACCAAACCTACATCCAGACATCCGCGCTCAACTCAGCCTGAATAAATCGATCAGATGGTGGCAGCGCCGGTCCGCGTACCGAGGCCGAGGCCGAGGCGAGGTTCCCGCGGACAGGGCCGTTGATGACCCGGAAGCTGAATCTCGAGTTGATCGCCGAGCACTGGAACGACCTGCTCCGGCTGGCGGGGTCGTTGAAGTTCGGGCACGCCACCGCCTCGCTGCTGGTCGGCAAGCTCTCGGCGTCGGGTCGTCAGAACGCCCTGGCTGCCGCGTTGAAGGAGTACGGGGCGCTGCGGCGCACCATCTACGCCGCGAAATACCTCGCCGATGCGGACTATCGGCGCAAGATCTCCCGCCAGCTGAACAAGGGCGAGTCCCTGCACGCGCTGCGCCGCGACCTGCTCTACGCCCACGAGGGCATGATCCGGGCCCGGCACCTGGACGGGCAGACCGAACAGGCCTGGTGCCTCACGTTGGCGACGAACGCCGTGGTCGCTTGGACGACAGAGTATTACGGCCTGGCGGTCGAGCAGATGCGGCGTACCGGCCGTCGGATCGATGAGGACGTACTGGCCCATATCAGTCCAGCGCACAGCGAGAACATCAATTTCTTCGGCGCGATCGAGGTCGATATCGATGCCGAACTCGCCGCGTTGGGGCCGACCGGGTACCGGCCGCGGCGGGTGCGCGACACCCTGTTCTAGTGAATTTCGCCGACTCTGCGTGGCTGCTCGGGTGCACAGCCGGTGAGCGTGCTCAGCCAGAGGTGGATAGCTGGGCAGAGGTCATTGCGGCTGGCAGTGGTTCCGGCTTCGATGCCGGTCCACGGTCAGGACCGGGTGCCATACAGGCGCTCGTAGAGCAGGCTGATCAGGTTGTGCGCGCCGCTGCGACCCAAAGCCGTCACGGCTCCTGGACGATCTCTGCAGCGACAGTGACGACGGCTTGGCCGACGGCGCCTCCGCTGCGGCTGGCGATGGCGGCAGGCACGTCATCGAACGCGTAGGTCTCGGTGACGGGCGGGGTGATCGAGCCGTCGCGCAGGAAGGTGGAGAGGGCTTCGCGGGTGAGGTCGCGTTCGGTGTCGGAGCGGAAGAGGGCAAGGGCTCCGCTGACGGAGTAGTCGTTGAAGACGATGTGCTGGGGGTCGGGTTGCCCCCACGTGCCGCTGGCGAAGCCGACCAGCAGAACGCGCCCCCCGCGGCTGACGGCTCTGGTGGCTTGCTCGTATGTTTCACCGCCGACGGTGTCGTAGATGACGTCGGCGCCGCGGCTGCCGCTGAGTTCGAGCACCGTCTCGGCGAGGTCGTGTTCGGTGAGGTCGATGACGTGGTCGGCGCCTTGGAGCCGGCAGAAGCGTGCTTTGTCCTCGTGGCGGGCGGTGGCGATGACGGTGGCACCGAGGGCTTTGCCGAGTTGGATGGCGGCCGATCCCGTGCGTCCTGAGCCGCCCAGGACCAGGAGGGTCTCGCCTTCGCTGAGGGCGGCGCGGTGGGCAAGGCTGATGTGGGCGAGGTGGTAGGAGCCGGGGAACCCGGCGGCGTGTGTGTCGGTGAGTTCGGCGGGGGCCGGTGTTGCCCCGAGGGCGGGGCTGAGGGTGTATTCGGCGAGTCCGCCGATCGCGATGTCGGCCCGGCTGTTGCCCATGATCCGGGTGCCCGCGGAGAAGGGATATCCGGGGCCGGGTTTGTCCACGATGCCGACGATTTCCTGGCCGGGAGAGACCGGGGCCGAGGGGACCAGCGGGTAGCGGCCCTGGACCATCATCAGGTCGGGCAGCGCGACGCTGGCGGCCAGGACGCGCACGCGGGCCTCGTTCGGGCCGGGTTCGGGAAGGGGGACTTCCACCTTCTTCAGGACGGTGTTCGGCGGGCCGAACTCGCTTGCCTGCCAGCGTTTCATGAAAGCGTTCCTTTCGGTCGGGACAAGCGCCGAGCCGGTTTAGGCGGACGACGTGTTCGGGTCGGGTCGCTCAGCCGGCGCGGCCGGTGAACGATCTCTTAATGCTTGTCGAGGATTCCGGGAGTGTCGTGCAGGACAACACTCTGCTCCAGCACGGCCCGTTCCATGCGGAACCCGTTGGCCGGCGCGGCTTCGTCGGCGGTGCCGAAGGAGATGCCGAACAGCAGCTTCAGGTCTGTGGGGACTTCCAGGAATTCGCGGACCGTGTCGGCGTAGAACCCGAGCATGGTCTGCGGAATACCGCCGAGCCCCCGGGCGGTCAGCGACAGCAGAAAGTTCTGGGCGTACATGCCGATATCGCCTGCCGCCCGCACCCCGTCACCGAACGCCGGCATGAAAAGGAAAGCGACGTGAGGTGCGCCGAAGAAATCCAGGTTCTCGCGCGCCGCCGCCTTCCTGGCTGCCTGGTCCGAGCGCGCGATGCCCATGGCCCCGTAGAGGGTCGCGGCATGGTGGTGGGCCCGATCGAGATAGGTGCCCTCACCGAAGTCGGCGTAGTCGAAGGTGAAGTCGGGCGAGATTCGCTCCTGGTCATCGGCCTGGAGCAGTTCCTTGCTCAGCGCGTCCCGCGCCGCGCCAGAGACCACATGCACCGTCCACGGCTGGGTGTTGCAGTTCGACGGCGCCATCTGCGCATCCTCCAGCACACCCCGGATATCCGCGGGAGACACCGGATCGGGAAGGAACTTCCGTACAGAGTGCCGGGACCGCACGAGGTCGCTGAACGCTACGGACGTGGACAAAACATCTCCTTTCGAACTCGCCCGATACGTGGGGCACGACTGTGCCATACATACCGGCGGGCTCGTCGGTGGTGTCGGTGATGGAATCGACGTCAGCGGTGAAGGGAGCGGTTGAGTTCCACCATGTCGTCCAGCGCGGGCAGGGAGGGGAGACCCGCTAGGTACTCCAGCTGGCGGTCACGGATGCCCGGGGTCTGCTCCCGGTCGGCCGCCTGCAGGGCCGGCCCCAGCTCGTCGAGGCTCAGCTCGGTGCAGTACGCGGGCGTTGCCGGCTGCTGACGCCAGGAGTCGGCCAGTTTGCCTGCGTCGAAGGGGTCGAAGCCGCTCTCGTCCACCAGGCGCATGGCTACGCGCCGCGCCTCGTCGGAGTCGGCCGCGACCGGAAGCGCGATCCGGCCCGGCGTGCCCGCGGGAACACCCTTGGTCTTCAAGGTGCCTTCCAGGACCGCGTTCCACGCCTTGACCACGGGCCGTCCCAACTGCTCGGCCACCCACAGGCTCTCGACTTGGCCCTGCCCCAACCCCTCGATAGGAACGTTCCACGCCCGGAAGGGGGCGTAGTTGGTGGTGTCGATGACGACGGTCTCCTCGGGCACGGAAGTGAACAGTCCGGCGACCTCCGGGACCTTGAAGAAGGGGACGGACAGGATCACGACGTCCTTGCCCTGTACGGCGTCGGCAGCCGTCGCCGCTTGCGCCCCGAACTCCAGCACATCCGCATCGATGGTCTCTGGGCCCCGGGAGTTCGCGACGGCGACCTCGTGCCCGCCTGCACTGAAGATGCGCGCCAGGTGTGCCCCGATCGCCCCTGTACCGATAACACCTATTTTCATACTTGGTCCTTACTCGAGACGCGACCCTCCCCGGAAGGGGAGGGCGAGACGTGATAACTGACTTTGGGCAAACGGACCGCACGGCCCGCAGTTCAGGAAAGGGGCCGCCCGCGGCACCCTTCCTACGGCTTTCCGGCAGCCTGCTGGGGACGTGGCCGGCGACCGATGTCCTATACGTGGTTGTTCCGGACGTCCTGCTCGCGGTATCCGCTTTCGATGAGGGCGCGCAGCCGATCCAGCGATGCCTCGTCGACGGTGCCGGTTCCCCTGACCCAAGCCACCGAGCTGGACGCGAGAAAGAGGTCGTACCCCTTCACCGACGCTCTCGTGTCCCCGGCGCGCTGCGCGGCCCGCACGTACTTGTCGGTAATGGCGATGAGCTGGTCACACGGGAGGGTGAGCGGGTTGTCCGGTTCCTGTGCCCTAGCCGCGGCCATGAGCGGTTCGGGCAGTCCGCTGAAGGCGCTGAAGTAGTCCTCCATCGCCCGCAGCCACTGACGCAGCGCCTCGGAGGCGTCACCGAGCTGTGAGATGTCTTCCCGGCGGGTTACCAACTCCTCGGAGCGCGTCTGCAACACGGCCGCCAGCAGCGCCCCACGGGTGGGGAAGTGCCGGTACAGCGTCCCGACCCCGACGCCCGCCTCCTTGGCCACCGCCTCCAGCGAGGCACCGACGCCATGCTGCAGGAAGTGACGCTGGGCCGCCTCCAAGAGAGCGGCGCGGTTGCGCTGGACATCCGCACGGGGTCTGCGAACCTGCTGCTCCTTATTGCTGCTCATACGCCTCCTCCCTCACGCGATCCGACGGTTACACAAAACGGAGGATGCCTCCGTGTGTTGTCGAGCGTAAACCGGAGATGGCCTCCGGTCAACTCACCCACCTCCCCGAAGGGCAGGAACCCGCCCCTGCGCTCCAGGGGGCCGGCCCCCTACAGCGCGGTTCGCATACCTGGCCTGACGGCCGGGCTGATGCTCCACCAGATTGCCCGGAACTGCGAGCACGCCGAATTCGACAGTTGCGGTCGGCAAACCGGGCGATGAGACGAAAACGGTCGTTACTGTCCCAAATCGGGCGCGGCGAATCGGATCGGCAAAGCCGCAGCTCGCCGAGACCTCGAAACGGGTCAGAACCCGTGTGCGGAATCTAGGAGACGAAACCGGGTCTGTCGGCCCTTTATGGGACAGTCCCGGGCATGGCCAGGTTCGGATACGCGCGGGTGTCCACGCGCGGACAAAAAGACGACTCCCAGATCGACGCACTCACCGCCACCGGCTGCGAAAAGATCTGGGTCGACAAAGCATCCGGGAAACTGGCACGCCGCCCGGAATGGGACAAATGCTTCGAACACCTGCGCTGCGGCGACGAACTCGTCATCACCCGGCTCTCACGCCCGTTCCGATCGGTGCGGCACATGACCGAACTCGCCGCCGCCCTCGACGAACGCGGCATCGACCTGGTCGTGCTCAAACAAGGCATCGACACCACCACCCCCGCCGGACGGTTCCTGTTCCACGTCATCGCCGCCATGGACGAAATGACCGCCGACCTCATCAGCGAAGGCACCCTCGAAGGACTCGAATCCGCCCGAGCACGCGGACGAGTCGGCGGGCGCCCAGCGGCCTTGACCACCCTGCAGGCGCTCAAGGCACGCCAGATGTACGACGAAACCGACGACCACGGCAAACGCCGCTACACCGTCGCCCAGATCGCCGAAACCTTCAACGTCTCCCGCAAAACCATCTACCGCCACCTCGACCGCCCGTAACCAGCAGCTACGCCATATCCGCCCGAAATTCGGCCGATGCTACGGCTACCCCGAGTCCGCCGCGGTCTGCACGCTGACGCTCCCAGCGCGCCATCGGTGGGACACGCCGTGGCTGTCCATGGCCATCGCGTATCCGTGCGACAGCTCCTCAGGCACCTGCTGACATTCCGTGCGGCCTACCGCTGACATCGAGTGACGTATCGCCAGGTCGACCCGCTGACAGTTCCGTGCGGCCTCTCAATCGTCGACCTCGGTGCCGGGCGCTCCGTCCGCGACGGCCTGACAATCCGTCGAGAGCCCCCCGCCGCGCCGTGCAGTGCGCCCGGCGCACGGGTTATCGTGCGTTCGTCGTCGGTGACGCCTCAGCAACGTCGGTGCACGGTGCCGGGACTGTAAGAACAACGGTGTAACTCTGAAAGGAGATACGCCACCATGACTGATGTGATTGATCGTGAGGCAGAGACGAACTCAGTTCAGCCGAGTGTCAGCGATGCGCGACTGAAGGAGCTGGTCGAGCAAGCGCGGGCCGAAGGGTTGCAGTTGACCGGCGACGGTGGGTTGTTGGCGAAGCTGACCAAGCTGGTGGTGGAGTCCGCGCTCGAGGGCGAGATGGATGACCACCTCGGCTACGGCAAGAGCGACCCGGCCGGCAGGGGCAGCGGCAACTCCCGCAACGGCAGGCGAGCCAAGACCGTGTTGACCGAGGCCGGTCCGGTCGAGCTCGACGTGCCTCGGGACCGGGATTCCTCCTTCGAGCCGAAGATCGTGGCGAAGCGGCAGCGGCGGCTGACCGGGGTGGAGGACATGGTGATCTCGCTGTCGGCCAAGGGGTTGACCACCGGTGAAATCTCTGCGCACATGGCCGAGGTGTACGGCGCCGAGGTGTCCAAGCAGACGATCTCGACGATCACCGAGCGGGTGATGGACGGCATGGCCGAGTGGCAGAATCGGCCGTTGGATCCTGTGTACCCGGTGTTGTTCATCGACTGCATTCACGTCAAGATCCGCGACGGTAATGTGGCCAACCGGCCGATCTACGTCGTGCTGGGGGTCACTGCCGACGGCACCCGCGACATTCTGGGGTTATGGGCCGGCGAGCACGGCGACGGGGAAGGAGCGAAGTACTGGCTTCGGGTGTTGTCCGAGCTGAAAAATCGTGGTGTGCAAGACGTTCTGATCGCCGTGTGCGACGGTCTGAAGTATCTGCCCGACTCGATCGGGCAGGTGTGGCCGCAGACCATTGTGCAAACCTGCGTGGTGCACCTCCTTCGCAATACCTACGCCTACGCCTCTCGTAAGGACTGGGCCGAGATCGCCAAGGACCTCAAACCGGTGTACACCGCGCCGACGGAGCAGGCCGCGCTGGACCGGTTCGTCGAGTTCAGCGACAAATGGGAGAAACGCTATCCCGCGATCATCCGGCTCTGGACCAACGCCTGGGCCGAGTTCGTGCCGTTCCTGCAGTTCGACAACGCCATCAGGCAGGTCATCTACACGACCAACGCCATCGAGAGTGTCAACGCCAGGATCCGGAGAGCCGTGAAGGCTCGCGGTCACTTCCCGACCGAGGCCGCGGCCCTGAAATGCGTGTACCTGGCCATCATGAGCCTCGATCCCAAAGGCACCGCCCGCCAACGCTGGTCCAACCGCTGGAAGGCAGCACTGAACGCCTTCGAAATCACCTTCGACGGACGCCTGTCCACCGGACGAAAGTAACGACAAATCAACCAGTTACACCGTTATCTGGACAGACCCCCGGTGCCAGCGGGCCATCCGTCCCTACCGCGGCGGCCCACCGTGCCCGACTTAATATTGATGGATAATCCTTACTATCCATTCTGGATCGGTGCACAGATTTGATCGGGTCCGTACCGCAGCCGCTGTGCCGCTGTAGGCGTCCCGTGAAGTGGTGGGATTTGGGGGCAAGCGGCGCGGCTCCGACGTAGAGAGGGCCGTCGGCGGGATCTTCGGTGTGTACGGCCAAGCACGCATCGGAGAAAGAGGTCCACCGATGGCCCTGTCCCAGTCTGCCCTGTCCGAACTGCTCGACGCATTCCGGACCGGAGAAGGAGTCGATCTGATCCGTGAATCGGTCCGGATGGTGATGCAAGAACTGATCGAAACCGAAGCCACCGAACAGATCGGCGCAGGCCGCTATGAACGCACCGAATCACGCACGACCGAACGCAACGGAGCCCGGCCCCGACTGGTGGCCACCCAGGCCGGCGACGTCGAGCTGCGGATCCCGAAACTGCGCAAAGGCTCGTTCTACCCCACGATCGGCGAACCGCGCCGGCGGATCGACCAGGCGCTGTACGCGGTGGTGATGGAGGCCTACGTGCACGGAGTTTCCACTCGCAGCGTGGACGACCTCGTTGCGGCCCTGGGAATCGACTCCGATATTTCCAAGTCCGAGGTGTCGCGGATCTGCGCCGGCCTCGACGAGGTCGTCGGCGCGTTCCGCAACCGTTCGCTCGAACACACCGCGTTTTTCGTACGTCTACCTCGACGCGACCTACCTGCACGTACGTGGGCGCCCCCTCGCAGGTGACCTCCATGGCGGTCGTGGTCGCCACCGGGATCACCGCCACCGGTGCACGGGAAGTGCTGGGCCTCGATGTCGGCGACAGTGAGGACGAGGTGTTCTGGCGCGGCTTTCTCGCTTCGCTGAAGAAACGCGGCCTGTCCGGTGTCCGACTGGTCATCAGCGACCAGCACGCCGGCCTGGTCACCGCTCTGCGCCGCTCGTTCCAGGGGCCGGGCACCAGCGGTGCCGGGTGCATTTCGCGCGCAACCTGCTGGCGCATGTCCCCAAGTCGCACTCCGACATCCCACCGGACCTCTTCGGGATGGCATTGACGCGAAACATTTCGTGGCCTTGCGCAGGATGTCTCGCACATCGCTGAGCTTGTCGTCCTCCCGCGCAGCACCTGCAGGACCGCCCTCCCGGCACGCTTGTCGGGTGCCGGGAAGGGGTGGAGCAGTACGGCAGGATTCGGGTTCACGATCTCATTGCCGCCGATGGCGTGCAATTTCATGTGATTTCCGTCAGTTCGGCCCCTCGGCCGGCTCGACCTCTTCACCGATCACCAGTGCATGCTCGGGACAAGCGTCCACTCCGCGGCGTGCCACTTCCTCGTCTCCAGCTCGGACATAGAACGGCTCGACTGTCGAGTATCCATTGTCGTCGACGGGAAACAGGTGCTCGTCGACCGCGAAGCACTGCGCGTGCCCGACACATCTGTCACGCTCCAGGCGCACAATCATTGCCTTTTCTCGGTGGGTTTTCATCTGCGCCACCTTCATGTGCTGATCGGGATGTTGGTGACCGTGCGAACAGCGACGTTGTCATATACCAATGCGTCGATGTCGATCTCGTAGTCGGGGATGAGACGGAACATCTCTTCCAGGGCGACTCGGACTTCGAGTCGCGCCAGGTGTGAGCCGAGGCATCGGTGCAGTCCGCTCGCAAAGGTCATGTGGCTGATCTTCTTTCGGTCGAAATCGACGCTGAGCGGGTCGACGTGGAATGTCGGATCGACGTTCGCTGCAGCCCAGAACGCGTTCACCTGTTCTCCGGCACGAACGATCAATCCATCGCCGAGGTCGATGTCAGCTTCCGGATACCGCATGCCGGAAGGGACGGGGGATTCGTATCGCATCAATTCTTCGATAGCTTTCCGCAACTTTCCTGGATCGTCGACAAGTTGTCGACGCCGATCCGGATTCGTGCCGAGCCATGTGACGAGGCATGACATCGAGGCTGTCACTGTGTCGAGGCCGGCGAACATCAGCAAGAACAGGATGTTGATCAGATCGAATTCATCGATCGGCCGGCCATCGACCTCCGATCGCAGCAGGTTGGCGATGACATCATCGGCGCTGTCATCGAGGTTCCTACGCTTCTCCTTCAGGAACTCGTCGAAGTACTCGAGGAGCTTCCCGCCTGCGAGCGCCATGTTTGCGTCGATCTCCTCGGTCGTCTCCCCCTTGGGATGGATCACCCCATCCTTGAACTCGAGGAAGAAACCGAGGTCCTCGACCGGGGCCCCGACCAGGCTCAGGAAACTCTGGCACGGCAGCGGAACACAGAAGTTGCCGTACAGTTCCGCGCCCCCGCCGTCCCGAATCGCCTCGAGGAGACCGCGGGCGAGCCCCCGGATCTGAGTCTCGAGGTGGGCCATCGCTCGTGGCGCGAACATCGGGTCGAGTAGTCGGCGCCACTTCATGTGATCCGGACCGTCGATTTCCAGCGGGATGAGCCGGCCTTCGTGACCGAAACTCCCTCCCCGGCCGCCGTTGCCAAGCACGCTCGGATGTCTGTTCACGGTGAGAATGTCTTCGTACCGATAGAGATGCAGAGCACCGTCGATGTGCTCGGCGCGAACGTTCCGCGCCTTTTCCGAGTAGACGGCCTGTGGTTCGGCGAGGGTCTTGACTTGCTGGGACAGTCCTGAGATTCGCGGATCGAATCGAAGCGATAAGTCCATGCGTGCATACCTTCGAGGGGCAGATAGTCGGGTCCGAACGAGTGTTGTGCGTGAGCGCCGGCCGGGCCCTGCGCGGTTGGAGGCCGGGCCGACGCACTCGCGCGTCGACGAAGAACGGTCCGGTTCAACCGACCGGCTTCGTCCACCGCTCAACGGTTGATCTGGTCGCGCAGTTCATCCGGAATGGAACCCGACGTGATGTCCTGGTCCTGACCCAGATCGGTCGGAAAGATGATCGAGGTTCGGGCGAATTGGCCACCGTCTGCGGATTGAATCGACTGACCGGACATGTATCTCGACTCGTCGGACGCAAGAAAGAGTGCCAGATTTGCGTTGTCACGGATCAGCGGCGGCTGGTCGAGACGCAGCGGCATCGCCCGGTGGTCGGGATCCCACGGTTGCATCTCTTCGTACGACTTCCCCAGTACCTCGGCGTCGGACGGCAGCGCGAAGTTCACAGACATGCCGTGGGTCGGGCAGAGGGCGTTGGCGTGAATGCCGAACTTGCCGAATTCCAGGGCCGCCGCGCGCACCAGGCCGTTCACCGCCGCTTTCGATGCGGTGTACATGGGAAATCCGGGGTAGGCGTTGTAGGAAGCCGCGGACGATGTGGCGAGCAGTGTCCCGGGTCGGCTGTGTGCGATCATCCATCGCGCAGCGGACCTCCATGCGAGATAGACGCCAGTAGAGTTCACCGCGAATATGTTGTTCCAATCCGCCAGCGAGGACTCGGCCAGCGGCTGCATCCCGAATCCGGGCTCGGGGATACCGGCATTCGCCCACATCACATCGATGCGTCCGAAGGTCTCGACGGCAATCGATACCAAGGCATCCATGTCCGCTTCGACGCGGACGTCTGCATCGACAGCCGACGCGGCGCCACCTTGGTCGAGGATCTCCTGTGCGACCGCCTGTGCGCGACCGGGTACGACGTCGCTGACGATGACAGACGCTCCTTCGGATGCGAAGAGCAGCGCTCCTTCACGTCCGAGTCCGGATCCCGACCCGGTGATTGCAACAACTTTGTCTTTCATACGCATGCGCTGGCCTTTCAGTGGCTGGGGCTGGCGATCGACTTGATGCGCAGGTACTCCCGGAATCCGGCGACGCCGTGTTCGACACCGTCGCCGCTGATTCCGTACCCACCGAACGGGGCGTCGGGTGAGAGGTAGAAGGAGTTGTTGATGTTGACGGTTCCTGCCCTGAGCCTACGAGCCACCGCCCACGCGCGATCCTCGTCGGCAGACTGCACGTAGGCCGAGAGCCCATACCGCGAGTTGTTCGCTACACGGACCGCTTCGTCGTCGTCACCCTCGTATCGGATCACGGAGAGCACGGGGCCGAACACCTCCGTCTGTGCGATCTCCGAGTTTTCGTCGACATCCACCAGAACTGTCGGGCGATACCAGAAGCCGCGACCATTGCGGTCGCCGCGTTCACCGCCGACAAGGACTCGAGCGCCTTCGGCGCGCGCACGGTCGACCAACCCTTCGATGCGCTCGAGCTGGTCCTCCCGGATGATCGGGCCGACCACGTTCGCAGGATCGTTCGGATCGCCCCAGGGGAGCTTTCCGACAAACGCTTCCAAGCGTTTGAGAACCTGGTCGTAGACATCACTGTGGACAACCATGCGCGTCGCGAGTGCACAACCTTGACCGCTGTTGGCCATGCACATCGCAACCCCGAGGCCGCATGCCATGTCCAAGTCGGCGTCCGGAAGGATGATGTTGGCCGACTTTCCTCCCAGTTCGAGAACCGTGTGCCGGATGCCGTTGGCCGCGCGCTCGGCGATCCGCTGACCCACGCCCGGCGAGCCGGTGAAGTGGAACAGATCGATTCGCTGGTCGGCGGTCATCGCGTCACCGACGATCCCCTTGTCCGCGGAACTCAGCGCATGGAACGCGCCTGCCGGGATGTCGGTGGAGTCCCTGATGACCTCGGCCAGGAGCGCTGCAGTCAGGGGGGTGTCCGGGGCACTCTTGAGGATCACCGCGTTGCCGGTCGCGAGACCATGGTGCACCTTCCATATGGCGGTCATGAACGGCGCATTCCACGGCGTGATCGCACCGACGACGCCGTAGGGCTCATAGCGAACTTGCCGCTCGCTGTGCGTGCCCAGCACCTCGTAGGGGCCGAGATCCTCTTCCCAGGGGAACGATGTGATGAGGTTGTTGAAGAAGTCCATCCCTTCGATCATGAAGCGCACGTGCGTGGCCAGATTGGACCGCACGACACCCGCCTCTGCGATCAGCAACTCTTCGAATTCGCTCGCACGAGCGCGAAGTCCGTTCTGCAGCTGAACCATGCAGTGCTTCCGGAACTCGTGATCGGTCCCCCAGCCGGATGTGTCGGCAAACCTCCGCGCTGCAGTGACGGCGTCGTCTACATCCTCCGTACCCGCGTCCGCCGCCTGCGTGATCACGGACTCATCGGCAGGGTTGATGACGGGATAGCGTCGTCCGGATCGTGCCTCGCGGAACTCGCCATCGATGAACAGCCGTCCCTCGGGTTGTGTTGTGTCCATGAGACCTTCCTGTTGCCGGGGCGCAAGGACCCGCTCGTCGTCTGCCTGTGTACGGGTCCGCGCGTCAGACAGGAGCCGGTCATTTGTGGTGTAACCCTCGGAATGATTCAACTGTAATCTGCGTCTCACGTCAAGGGAGCGCAACTCCCTATCTGGAGGACGTGAGACCATGGGGCGGTGACCGCCAGCCCCGCACGGAAACGCCGATCGAGCAATGAGGTACGCGCACTCATCACCAGCGCGGCATACGAAGAGTTCGCGAGAACCGGCCTCGACGGCACCAGCATCCGCTCGGTCGCCGAGCGAGCAGGCGTCACCGAGTCGATGATCTTCCGGCACTTCACGACGAAGGACGAACTCTTCCGGGCAACAGCAGCGGGCCCACTCGTTCGGTTCATGTACGAGTTCGCAAGCACCATAGCGACACGCCCCGAGGACGACCCCCGCGATGTCACGTTTCGCTTCGTATCAGGCCTCTACGACCTGTGCATGTCCAACAGGCAGATCTTGGTGTCACTGAGCGCCAGGGTGCCGGGTGAAAGCACCGGGTCGGTCGACGAACCTGTTTTCGAAGCCTGCCTGGATGCTTTGGTGAGGGGAGTGGAACGGTACGTCGAGATAGGCCGCAGCAACGCGACCGGGGAGGTGCGCAGCTCGGTTCGCCTGGCGCTGGCCCTGATCCTGGGCGCGACTCTCAGCGCGAACAACCTGTTCCCACGTGACACCGACGAGTCGGAAATCAAGCGAATGCTTTGCGACTTCGTGCTGTACGGCGCTGGTTATATTCCACACCACGAAGCATGATCCGCTGCGGCACTGCGCCGTTGTCGATCAGGATGGCGTTGTCGGTGGAGATCGCCGCTCCCTCGCACACGCACACCGATTTCAGAATTTCTTCGTCCAGTAGCGAGCACGATCGCTGATCTTCTGAAGGCCGGACCGGCCGCCGTGGTCGTCCGCTCTCCGAACACCGTCTTCGGCACTCCACTGGCGGAACCACCCTTGATGGGGCTGCCGGCCCCGGCCGACGAGATCGGCGACGGTGATGCCGTCCGGGGCGAGGGGCTGCTGCGGCAGCAGACCGAGGGTGCGGGCCAGGGTGCGCGCCGGCATCTCGGTGAGCTCGGTACCGTCCAGAAGGACTCGGCCGTGTCGCGGCGACAACAGGCGGGCCAAGCCCCGCAACAGCGTCGATTTGCCGCACCCGTTGGGTCCGACGACCGCAGTGATACGGCCGGCAGGCAGGTTCGTGGTCACCTGGTCGACGATCAGCGAGGAGCCGTAGCCCAGGCTGAGCTGCTCGGTCGTCAACGAGACCGACTGGATTGCGTGTGCTGGCTGCGGTGTCATCCGGCGGCTCCGATGCGGTGGGCGCGGGCGAGGAGATAGAGCAGGACCGGCGCTCCGAGGATCGCCGTGAGGACTCCGACGGGCATCTCCGACGGCGCGAAGATCGAGCGGCCGGCCAGATCGGCGCCGACCACCAGGAGGGCGCCGACGGCGACAGAGGGCGCAAGACCGACCTGCCGCTCAGCGAGGATGCGGCGGGTGATCTGAGGTGCCACCAGGGCAACGAAACCGATGGGGCCGGCAGCTGCGGTCGCCATCGCGGCGAGGACCACTGCAATCAGCAGCAACAGCACCTTGCGGCCTTGACCGGCTCCGGTCAGGGTGCGGGTGAGATCGTCGCCGAGCTCGAGCAGCCGCAGGTGCCGCGACTCCACGATCAGGACCGGGACCGTCGCCGCCAGCGCGACGACGATGATGGTCACGTGCAGCCCGCTGCGATTGGCCAGGCTGCCGGTCAGCCAGGCGGCGGCACTCATGGCTCGGTGGATGTCGGAACGGGTGAGCAGATAGGAGATGGCCGAGGAGAGCATCGCCGCGACACCGATCCCGACCAGCACCAGCCGGAAGCCGTGCAGACCGCGCCGGTAAGCGATGAGCACGATCATCAGCGCAGCGAGGATCGCGCCGGCCGGCGCACCGAACACGAGCTGCAGACCGCTGCCCCCCACGATGAGCAGCACGGTCAATGCGCCCATCACCGCCCCGGAATTGATGCCGATGATGTCGGGGCTGACGAGCGGATTGGCGGCGATGCGCTGCAATATGGCGCCCGAGAGCGCAAAGGCCGCGCCGACACCGAGCCCGGTCAGCGCCCGGGGCAGGCGGTCGCCCAGCACGACCTCGCGCTCGATGAGGGTGCCTCCGCCGCCCACGATGGTGATGGCGTCGGAAACCGAGATCGGGTACACCCCGAGGACCAAGGAAGCCGTGGCGACCGCAACGGCGGCCACGCCGGCGAGAACGGTGAGCAGCACCGAGGAGCGGCTGATCCGAAAGGAGACCGGGGTACCTCGCGGGGCCACGAAGAGCGTGTCGCGGGTCGGACCGCGGCGCACCGGCGAACTCATGTGCCGACCACCTTGCGGTTACGGACCAGGTAGAGGAAGAACGGGGCGCCGACCAGGCCGGTGATGATTCCGACCTGCAGCTGTTCGGGCTGGACCATGAGGCGTCCGAGGATGTCGGCGATCAGCAGCAGCATGGGCGCGAGCACGATGGTCCAGGCGAGCACCCAGCGGTAATCCGAGCCCGTGATCATCCGTGCGATGTGGGGTACCACGAGCCCGATGAACCCGACCGGACCTGCGATAGCGGTGGCGCCACCCGCAAGCAGAACCACGGCGAGAGCCGTCGTGAACGCGTGGCGGAGGTAAGGCTATCCTCAGTGCATGGGAAGGAAGAAGAACACTCCAACCGGTCGCCAATTCACCATGGCGCATGTACGTCACGCCGAGCGCATCAGCCCCAGCTTCGTCCGCCTGACCCTCGGCGGGTTGGACCGGCTGGAGCGGCGAGGGTACGACCACTGGTGCCGGCTCTTCTTCGCGCGCGAGGGGCAGGACGCGCTGCAGTTGCCGACGCGGACCAGTGAGATCGGTTGGTACCTGCAGTACCTCGCCACACCCAGGGTGCGACGCCCGTGGGTCCGGGCGTACACGGTCCGCGACGTCCGTCCTGGCACGGGGGAGGTGGACATCGACTTCGTGATCCACGGGGACGAGGCACGGGGTCTGGGACCGGCGGCTCGGTTCGCGCTCGCTGCCCGCCCTGGTGATCGCGTGGGATTCCTGGACCAGGGCATCGGCTTCACACCGGATCATCCGCACGACTGGACCCTGCTCGTCGGTGATGAGACAGCACTGCCCGCCGTGGCCGGGATCTGTGCCTCTCTGCCCGAGGCGGCCCGGGGGATCGCGATCATCGAGGTCCCCACGGCCGGTGACCGACAGCAGTTCCGGGTGCCGCCCGAGATGCAGGTGCGTTGGTTCCATCGCGACGAGTCGCTTGCGGGCGCCGACCGGCCGGGGCAACTCGCCTTGGACGTTCTGAAGGCGACCGTTCCGCTGGACGGCGTCGTCCACGCGCACCTCATCGGCGAGTCCGGTCTCGCTACGGGGGCTCGCCGGCACCTCGTGCAGGAGTGGGGCGTGCCCAAACGCAACGCGGATTTCGTCGGCTACTGGCGTCACGGGCGACCTGCGACGACCTGACTAGGGTGTGTCGCGTTCGGGGGTCGTCAGATGCACACCTTGATGTGAGTGCTGGTCAACGTCAGGGTCCGCATCCGCACCGCGGCCGAGTCGAAGCTCGGCGCGGCGGCAACACTTCATAGTGCTGCAACGACAGTGTGTGATGTCGACGTGTGTAATGGCTGACGCGGGCTCGGGTTGGTTCATGCGGCGCCAGTTCGACCAGTGCCACACATGGAGCAGAGTGTGCCGCACAGGACACACGACACGATTGAACAGTCGTCGAATCTCGTTGACCGTCAGAGGGATCAAACAATCAGGACCGTTGAAGATCCCCTTCTCGAGTGTCTCGGCGCAGGATCGTCAAGAATGCGGCCGCGGCCATCGGCAAGGTGATGTGCTGGTACCAGGCGGTGTAGCCGCGGACCTGGTAGGGCGAGAGCTCGTCGAGGCGCAGTGGCGGGCGAGCTGAGCGACGATCAGGGCTTCGCAAACGCCGTCGCGGGTGCGCAGCACGAATGCGGGGAGAGCTCGGAGGTGTACCAGTGTGCCGACTCCCGTTTCGGTCAGGACACCTCACCGAACCGATCGGCTGTAGCCTCACCGACCTCGACTGCGCCGTCCTGCGCCCCGGGGCGGTCCAGATCCTGTTTTGCCCTAGTCAACAAAACGCGGGAGAGGTGAACGCTCGGGTCGAGTCGTTCCCGTGCAGCGGCGAGGCCCGTCCGGTGCGATTTCGGCCGGCGGGGTAGTCGAGAGCCGAAGAAGTGGCTGGCGCAGCACCTGGGGGAGGGCCGGCACCTCGAGAGACATGATCGGGGGCGAAAGTGCCGGTGAGGCAACATGTTGAAGGTACCGATGCCAGGGCTGACTCGCGTGCAGGCTCCATGTCCTGATCGGTGCTGAACTGTGATGAAAGGGGCGAATGGGGTGAAAAGGGTATGCTGGTCCGAGCGCCGGACTCGGCGCCGGATACAGGTCGCTTCCCGGGTTCGGCGACCACTCCGGTGATGGCGGTTGTGTGCCCCGCGAGGATCTCGGCCGTCGTCGTGCGTGCAGCGACACGACGAGCACGCCCGAGTGCCCGCGGGCTATCACCGCAGAAGGGACACGTACATGACAGACCCATCAACGTCCATACCCTTGATCGAGCGTGAGCGGTCCCGGCTGAGCGTGCCCGGCCGGTTCGACGCTGACCTCGACGGAGTCCTGGCATGATCTCCGCTCAACCTATCGATGTGCTGCTGGTCGAAGACGATCCGGGCGACGAGTTGATCACTCGTGAGGCCTTCGAAGACAACAGGATCGGCAATGCGTTGCATGTGGTTCGCGACGGTGCGGAAGCGTTGGACTTTCTGTACCGGCGCGGCCCGCACCTCCAGGCGCCGCGGCCTGATCTGATCCTGCTGGATTTGAATCTGCCCAAGTACAACGGCCGGCAGGTCCTCGAGAAGATCAAGTCCGATCCGGATCTGTCGGATATTCCGGTGGTGGTGCTCACCACCTCCTCGGCCGAGGAGGACATCGTGTGCAGCTACAAGGCGCATGCCAACGCGTACGTCACCAAGCCGGTCGATCTCGATCAGTTCACCGGGGCGGTGCGGCAGATCGACGAGTTCTTCGTCCAAGTGGTGCGGCTGCCCCGCCGCCGGTGACGACGACCGCAATCGCCATGATGGTGCGGTCGTGGCCGGTGTGCTCGCCCCGGGTCCGGTCCGGTCGTAGTCCGCTTGTTCGGCACCGGATCCGTATCGTCGCGCCTCGGCCGCTGCTTGCCGCGGCGCCGACATCGATGCTGCCACCGCCGGGGCTCCCTGCTTACCGAACCCGCGACGAGGTCGGTGGCGATTGTCGCCTCGGAGCTGTCTGTATAGATATTGTCTCCTTCACGTGGGCTGCGAAAGCGCCTACCGCTCGTCCGGCAATCGAGCGCGCCGTTGTCGACCGGGGCCATATCCTCGGCGGGGGAACGGCAACCTACGGATGGTCACCGGGTCCCTGGAACCGGGACCCACTAACGAATCCACTCGCTGCGTTGATGTAGAGCGACAACCTCCGCCCACTGGTTCTCAGCGGTCGGCGGGGTGCAGGTGGCGTGCCCCTGTGAGTAGGTCCGAGTTGTTCTAGAGTCCTAATTGCCCTGCTTGACCGCGATCTGCACCGCCGTCGCTCCCGACGCGGTCCGGACCTTGCGAATGTACGCCGATACCCGCCAGGTCCCACCGACCGCTTAGCCCGGGGCTTTCACGGAAATTCGACCTCAACCCGTGTCACACAGAAAGAAAGGTGCTCCGACCTGCGATAATTCGACTTGTCTAAGGTTGAACAATCGCGTGAGCCAGGAGCACCCTTCAGGTGAGCAAGTCTACGTCCCCCTACCCACACCTGTCCGCATCGGGTACCGGAACCGGCGTCGTGTCCCATGCCGGCGCTGTCCTGCTGCTGCGCACCGCCGAGAAAACCGGCCTCACCACAGCATTGACGACCGAACTCGCTCAGTTCCGGAAACCGTTGGCACGCCACGATCCTGGCAAGATCCTCCTCGACCTCGCGCTCTCCCTGGCGATCGGCGGGGACTGCCTCGCCGACATCAACCAACTACGCGCCCACCCCGAACTGTTCGGCCAGGTGGCCTCCGACCCGACTGTCTCCCGCCTGATCACCACCCTCGCCGGTGATGCCGACACCGCTCTCGCCGCGATCGGACGGGCCCGCGCTACCGCCCGCGCCCACGCCTGGACCGCCGCCGGGTCGGTGGCACCCGATCACGCCATCGACGAGCACACACCGCTGGTCATCGACATCGATGCCACCCTCGTCACCGCGCACTCGGACAAGGAATCTGCTGCCCCGAACTTCAAACGCGGCTTCGGGTTTCATCCGCTGTGTGCGTTCGTCGACCACGGTGAGCACGGCACCGGTGAACCCGTCGCGATGCTGCTGCGCCCGGGCAATGCCGGTTCGAACACCGCCGCCGATCACGTCACTGTCGTGCAGGGCGCCCTGGCGCAGTTGCCGTTCGACCCGGGATATCGGGTCGGGAAGAAGGTGCTGGTCCGGATCGATGGTGCCGGTGGCACCCACTCCTTGATCGAGTATCTGACCAAGCGCAGGCTCTCGTATTCGGTGGGATTCGGGTTGACCGACGCCTATGCCGCCGCGATCGATCTGGTTCCCGAGCAGGCATGGACTCCGGCTTACGACTCGGACGGGCAGGTCCGGGACGGGGCCTGGGTCACCGAGATCACCGGGCTGCTCGACCTGTCGACGTGGCCGACCGGCATGCGCGTGATCGTCAGGAAGGAGAGACCGCATCCGGGTGCGCAGTTGCGGTTCACCGACCGTGACGGCCTGCGGTTGACGGCGTTCGTGACCAACACCCGCCGCGGGCAACTCCCCGATCTGGAGTTGCGGCACCGCCGTCGGGCTCGGTGCGAGGACCGGATCCGGACAGCGAAAGCAACCGGGCTGCAGAATCTTCCGCTGCACGGGTTCGATCAGAACCGGATCTGGCTCGCGCTCGTGCAACTGGCATGCGAGTTGACCGCGTGGATGCAGATGCTGGCATTCACCGAGGTCCCGGCGCGGCGGTGGGAGCCGAAACGGCTGCGGCTGCGGGTGCTGTCGATCGCCGGGAAGATCGCCCGCCATGCCCGTCAGGTTCGGCTGCGGCTGGCCGCGACGGCTCCCGGTGTCGATGTTCTCGTGGCCGGCCTGAACCGGCTCACCGCGCTACCTGCACCTGTGTGACCTGCACGAATCTTCATTTATCGAGTCGAAAGGACACTCAGTTCGGGGCCGTGGACCCCGACGTCACCCGACCGTGTCGGGCGACCAAGCGTGGATGCACACCGGATCCACCGCCTCCACCATCGAATCCGAACTGGTCAGGCCGGCACGCGGGACTCACGAAAGATTGAGGCTAGCTGGCGGATGTTATTGATTACGTCCGATGCAGTCGGTTCTCGGACTGGATTAGCGCTCCACCCATAGATGGATTTCTCGGTCGAACTTTGTGCCGGCTGGAGGCTCGGGCGAACTGCCCTCGCCGGTCCCTGCCTCTGAGGGGCTGATGCCGGTTGTGGGAAGCGCTTCCTCAGCTCGTTGGCCGCAGGTGCCTCTACGGTGCTAGACGCGGACTTGACGAACTCGCCTTGTTCCTTAAGGGCGTGAAGTACTTCTCGTGATGTGACGCCCAGCTCTTGGGCGAGTTGGTGTACTCGGAGCTTCCCCATTTTGACCCTGCCTGAGTTCTTTGAGTGTGGAGACTATTCGGAGTCAGTGCCGGTGTTCTTGGTGCGCCGGCGGGGTTGGCGTAGGTCGGTGCGTGCGCCGCGTCCTGGACGGTTGCGGGCCCATTCGACGATCTCGCTGCGTTTCCACAGGGGTGTGTTGCCGATCTTCTCGACCGGTTTGGGGGCGTGGCCTCGGTTGACGTAGGAGTGGAAGGTCACCGGCTTGATCTCGTTGCCGGTTTCTTCCTTCAGTACCTCGACGCATTGCTGTGCCGTGAGGCGGTTCGGGTTCGCCATTGCTTCTGGCCTTTCGTTTCTCGGGGCCACGGTCATCGCCGGGTGTGCCGGGGTCCGGTTCTCGAAACTTTACATAGCGGAATTGCTTTGTGGAAACGTGTGGGCGTGCCCGGAGTTGCAACAATACAAATAAGTATTGTAAAGTTGTGAGCGAAAGAACGACCGAGGTAAGGGGAATCGGATGTCGATCATCACCGTTATGGCAGCGATTGCGCTGGCGGCACTGCTCGTCTGGACGATCGGCGCTCCGATCGCTCGCCTCGGTGGCGCCCTGCTGGCGATCGCCTCGTTGCTGTGCATCGTCTCCGGCGACCCGATCGCCACCCGCGCGCCGCTGCTCCTGGTCGGTGCGGCGCTGTGGCTGGCCGGTCACTTCCTGACCGCCTACAAAACCCGGACCTGGTCCTCGCGGCTGGCCGAGAACATCGTGATCCGCACGCCGTTGCGCTATCTCGATCCGGTCCGCGGCTACGAGCACCGCCATGCGCGCCGCATCGCTACGGGCAGCACGCCGGAGTCGACCCCCGGCCGGATTCACTCTCAGGCCGACGACTTCGCGCAGTGGGAGCGGGAACTGACCACCGACACCGCTCCCGCAGTCCCGACTCCGTCTGTCCGCCCCGTGGCCAAACGCGTCCCCGTCCGCCCGGCCGGGCCCTCGCGCGGTGCCGTCTACGGCAAGCGCGCAGCCAAGATCGCCACCAACATCGCCGTCCGCAAGGTTCCCGGTGCCCGCGCCGCGCGCTCGGCCTGGCGGTTCGTGCGCTGACCGCCTCTTCCTCCGGCTCACTTCATCCGCACACACGCTCAGAAAGGGTGGACCACTCATGTCCGCACTGACCATCACCCACACCCACGCCGACGGCACCCTGATCGACGGCACGAGCCGTGGTGACGGCTCCGCCGAGATCCTCAAGGCCCAGCGCTGGCGCTGGTCCTTGAGGATCTCGGGTCCGGGTACATCCCGCAGTCGCGGGACCGCCGCGCCAAGCGTGCCCAGATCGACGCCACCGCCGCCGCGCTGCGCGCCGCCGGATTCACCGTCGACGTCGACATCGACGACACCTACCGGCCCACTGCCGATGTCGAGGCCGACAAGATCGCCCGCCAGGCCGCCCGCGTGGACGCTCTCGATGCCAAGGCCGACCGTAAGGCCGGCACCGCCGAGGCCGCGTGGGCCGCCGACCAGGCCGCGCATGATGCGCTGCCCGAGGGTGGCGAGCCGATCAAGGTCGGCCACCACAGCGAGGCCCGGCACCGCCGCGCGGTGGAAAAGTCCTGGAACGCGCTCGGCAAGGCCGTGGCAGCCGAGCGTGAGGCCGCAGCCGCGCGGGGCCGCGCCGACGCCGCCGCCGAGACCACCGACCGTCGGTACGCCCCGGTCACCGTCGCGCGCCGGATCGACAAGCTCACCGCCGAGCTGCGCCGCCTCGAACGTGACCGCGACGGATACACCCGGACGCTGCACACCAACCAGCAGACCGGCCACAAGTACGTCGAGACCCACGAAGCTGCAACCAGGGACTACCGCGAGCGGGTACTCGCCGAGATCGAGCACACCGCCGACGAGCTCGCCTACTGGGAAGGCGTGCGCGCGCATCAGATCACCGCAGGCACCGCCGCCGCCTACAGCCGCGACGTTGTGGCCGTGGGCGATCTGGTGCGGTACGCAGGGCACTTCCACCGAGTCCTCAAGGTCAATGCGAAATCGGTGACCGTCGGCTCGATCGTCGGAGGTTCGTGGACAGATCGCGTCCCCTACACCGAGATCCGGGGACTGCGCGATGCCGACGGCCAGGTGGTGCGGATCGTCGACGGCACGCGGGTGACCGAACCTGAGACCAGCACCGAGACCGGCGCGGCTTGACCTGTGTCGTTCTTCCCGGGGCGCTCGGACAGCCCGAGCGCCCCGGCCTCGCGACATGGAGACGATGGGAGAAAACATGACCAAGACGCTCACCAACCGCCCGCGGCGACGAGATCGCCGTCGGGCAGCTGTGGACGGACGATCCGCGCCGCACCACCGTGCGGACGCTGCGCATCGACGACCTCGTTCGCGAGGGGAACCTGGGTTCGCGCGCGGTGTGCACCGTCATCCGCTCCCGCGACACCGACACCGGGCAGACCACCGAGCCCGGACGTGTCGTGTCGATCAACATCGACAGCCTGCACACCACCGCCGGTGGCCGTGGGTACCGTCTCGCCGTGGACGATTCGCGTCCCTCGCACTGAGGTTGTCCACCACGATCAGCAGAGGAGAAGCCGTGTCGTTGCAGATGCTGTCCCCGCGTGAGTGGGCCACTGCCATGCTCGCCGACCAGGCCGCCTGCATCCTCGACGTCGAGACTTCAGGGTTGACCGGCTCGATCCTCGAGATCGCAGTCATCGACGCTGCGACCGGCGTGGTCCTGCTCGACACGCTCGTCGACTGCCGGCCGGTGCAGATCGAACCCGGCGCTCACGCGGTGCACGGCATCGCTGCCGCCGATCTCGACGGTGCACCGTGCTGGCCGGAGGTGTTCGCGCAGCTGGCCGGTGTCACCTCCGGGCGTCAGGTCCTGGCCTACAACGCACCGTTCGATCACGGCCGCGTTCTCGCGGATTGCCACCGGGCGGGTATCGACCCCGGCGATCTCGCCGAGACCAGCCGCTGGCAGTGCGTGATGGCCCGTCGCTGCGACGCGCTCGGGCTCGGAGCGGAAGGGCGCGTGCGGCTCGGTGGCGGTCACCGCGCGCTTGCCGACGTGCGCGCGACCCGCGCGGTGCTTCGGATGCTCGCCGACGGGCGACCCGACACCGAGGGATCGGCTGCCCTGGCGGCCCGTGCTGCTGACAAACCCCGCGATGGAGAGCCGGTGTGCCGCCGACCCGTGCACTATCTCCGATGACCCGACCCTGTAAATAGGGCTCTGAACTGGGCAGACGGCACGTCCCGGTGGGATGGTCGGCCGCAACCGGATGTCGGCACCGGCGGTGCCTGTCACAGCCGATCCCAATAGAGCGATGTCCTGTTTGACCGTTATGCCCTCGGGAGAGCCGAGCGCGAGCAGAACAGGGGACGATGTGGACTTCAGCAGGGACGACAATGCTCCGTCGCGGTGGCGGACCAACCGCCGCGCAAGTGTCGACGAGCGCATTCTCCAACTCCAGGACGTGGTGATCCTCGGACCGTCCGCGTGCGGGGCAGGACTGCGCGCGGTGCGGTGGATCGGCGCAGCGGTGGTCCTCGTCGGGTTGTGCGTGGCGGCAGTGGGTCTGCTGTCGGTCATCGTCACCGGTGCGGACGAGCATTCGTCGACTCATGCGGAGGGGGAGGCAGGGTTCGTTCTGTTCTGTGGTCTGATGGTGTCCCTCCTGGGCCGTCTGATTCTGGCCGTCGCGCGTAGGCGTGCGATCAAGCGCGGCGCAGTGACCCGGGAAACGCTCACGGCTGCACCGCAGGAGTTCACCGACGCCTTCCGTCGGGCGGTCAACGCCGCCGACACCATCGGCGAATCTCTCGCCTACCGGCAGGGGTGGCTGCCGGGGGTGGATCTCGATGCGGCGTTGTGGGATCTGGCTCGGCATCTCGAGACCGGCACGCGGCTGCACGATGCGCTCGCCGGCGCACCGGTGGGGTTGGAGTACCGCGAGCAGATCGAGCGGGCTCGCGCCGCGCTGGATGGGTGTTTGGGGCATCTGCGGGCCGGGGCGGACCGTCTGACCGGCTTGGTGGGCCGGGTCGAGGCTTTGGACATGGAGTTGACCGCGCCTGTGCGCCGCGCCGAGCTCGAGGAGCTGCGCGAGTTGCGCGCGCGCCGCGACGCCGAGCAGATGAGCCGGCTCTCTGCCGCCACGGCGGACGTCGAATCCATCGACCCCGCGTTCGGTGATGTCGCGGACGCGGCGACCGGGGTGCTCGATGCGTACGACGAATTACCGAAAAGTGGGCTCTGAACTGCATAGATGACCCGTCCCGCGGGGCGGGCGGGCTCGAAATGGTCGATGCCGGGTGTGGGAAGAGTTCCCTGCGCCCGGCATTTTTTCTGGGTGTTCTCGTCACCGAAAGCTGCGTTGAGCTGCGGTGACGGCACGTCCCGGAGGGCGCGAACGGAAGGGGTGACCGTCCAGGGGTTGCAACTATACAAATAGCATTTGTATAGTTATTCCTGTCCGGAACACCGAACCAGGGAGAAGAAGATGTCGAATACCCCTGTTGCAGAACTCATCACCGTCACCATCACCGGAACTCCGGTGCGCGCCGAGATCGCCGAAATCCTCGACTACCGCACCGACTTCTTCGGCGGCCGAGGCATCGATGTCCGCCTGGTCGACGGCACCGTCGCCCGGCACGTCGATGCGCTCGACATCGAGGTGGGCGTCGCCGCGCGCACTGCGCGCACCGCTGCCTGATGTGCCTGCCGATCTCGAATCCACGTCCCAGTACAGGAGAACGCCCATGACAGCACCGGCCACCGCACTGCCTGCCGGGTTCGCCACCGAGGTCGACGGAGCTGCCGCGCTCATTGTCGGCGGCGTCCACTTCCTTCCCGCGTCATCCGCAGCGCGGCGCGCTGGCGCAGCCGTTCGCGGGTGCGCAGGGTTCGACTTCGGAGGTCGGGGTGATCGGCGTACCGCTGTACGCGCTGGTCGCGGTCGACTGGGCAACCGAGGTGACCACCATCGAGCGGGACCGCCGCACTCGCACGGTGTTCGCCACGGACTGGCTGGGCACTCCGCGAGGGGTCACGTGGTATCTGCACCCGGCCGTCCATGACGCCGCGCGCGGGCTGTATCTGCTCGATGATTCGGAGCCACCGCGAGTGATCCGCGGGCGTTCCGAAACGGTCTCGCCCCGCTCGAGCGAGCGGGATTTCAGTGGCCACCGCGTCGCTGACGATCAAGGGCCGGGGGTGCTGATATCACCCCCGGCCCGACCCCATTGTCCACCACCGACCGAACCGACCCGCACAGCACCCGAGAGGAATACCTACCGTGACCGCACAGTCCTACAACGTCCTCGCCGAACTCGACACCGAGTTCGGACCGGAGAACGCCGAGCAGCTGCTCGACCCCATCGCCGACTACAGCGGCGCGGCCGGGCGCTCCGAACTCGGCCACGCCGAGGTGATCGTCACCGTCCCAGCCGACTCGGTACGCCAGGCCAACTCCACCGCACCGGCGATCCTCGGGACCTATACCTGGCCCCTGCGCTCGGTGCGGGTGCTGCTCACCGCCGACTACGACCGCCTGCTCGACGGCGTGGATCTGCCGCCGCTGCTGTCGGTTCAGGGGGCCGCCGACCAGCTCGGAATCAGCCGCCAGGCCGTGCTCAAGGCGATCACCGCCCAGCGGCTGCCCGCCATCCGTGTTGGCGGCACCTGGATCGTGCGGGAATCGGCTGTGCGCGCCCGCGCTCAGCGCAGCGCGTGAGAGGCACCCTGTTGGTCGAACGCGGCCCTCTCGACGACAATTCGCGTCCCCGGGCACTCTGTCGTGCCCGCCTTACCGCCCGGCCTCCGCCGCAGAACCGACAAGGACCACCATGACCGCCCCACCGCTCGTCCTCCCGGGAGACCGCCAGTGCCCGGTGCTCATTCACGTCCCGCACGCCTCTCGTGTGATCCCCCTCGAACTGCGTCCGGACCTACTGCTCACCGGTATCGAGCTCGCAGCCGAACTCGATGAAGCCACCGACACCGCCACCGACGAGATCGCAGCAGCAGCACTCCGCCACACCCGTTTGAAACCGACGACCGTGGTCAATACCCTCTCGCGACTGGTGGTCGACCCCGAACGGTTCCCCGATGCCGGCGAACCGGCCAACGCCTTCGGCCGCGGCGCCGTTTACACCCGCACCTGCACCGGCGAGCGCCTGCGCACCGAACCGTATCCACGCGCCACCGCCCTGCTCGACACCTATTTCCGTCCCTACGCCGACGCGGTTACCTCTGCGGTCGAAGACCGCCTGCAGATGTGCGGGCGCGCGGTGATCATCGACCTGCACTCCTATCCCGCCACCCCGTCCGGTTTCGAGGACCCCACCGCCGAGCGTCCGGCGCTGTGTATCGGCACCGACCGGGTGCACACCCCGCCCTGGCTGACCGAGGCCGTCCGTGGCGCATTTGCGTCCCTGCCGGAAATCGACGAGATCGGCGAGAACACACCGTATGCGGGCAGTTACGTGCCGCTGCGCCACTACGGCCGCGACGAGCGCGTGAGTTCGGTGATGATCGAGCTACGCCGCGATGTCTACCTCCCCGACCCGCGCACCCCCGACCCCGCGCGCGTCGACCGGCTCGGCCGCGCGCTGGCCACCGTGATCGATCGGATCGCCACGCAGGTGGCCGCCGATGTGTAAACCCAAGCCCGGCCCGCGCTGCACCCCGCACATGCGCGCCCGCCTCGAGCAGGCCACCGCGCGCGTCGCGGCCGCCCGCGCGCGGCTGGCCGAGCATCCGGCTCACGCGCGGGTGCAACGCCGCCTCGCCGCCGCCGAAGCCGACCACGCGCAGACCCTGGCGTTGTTCGACTCCACTCCGGGCGGCCAGGACGACCTGCGAGCCGCGATCGACGCCGCGACCGACCCGCACGACCGACGCGCGCTGACCGTACGTCTGCGAGACGCTGAAAGGCTCAGAGCCGAACAGGTCGACGCGCTGCGCCGTGCCCGAGCAGAACACACCGATGAGGAAGGAACCGACGATGAGCAACGAGGAACCGATGACGCAGGAGCGGCGCGAAGCGTTCTGGAGGACGTTCGGCTGGAGTCCGGATCTTCCGGAAGCCGAGCGGAAGGAGATCGAGGATCGGTGGACCGATCCGAAGATCGAGGAGGCCGAAGCCCTCGGCTTCTGATCAACGGCCAGCAGATCACCCCGGTGGCCACGCATACCCTGCCCGGCGAGGTGCGCGCGAAACTCGAGTCCCGGGGGTTGTCTGCACCGCCTCTGCACGAGCTCGCGCCGGACGATTGCGGTCTGTATCGCGAGCAGATGCTCGCGCTGACCCGCAAGAACCCGCACGCCGCGTCGGTCTATGTCTACGACGAGGACGAATACCGGGCCATGCGGCTGCTGGTGACCGACGACGGCAAGGCCGGCGTCGCCCTCAAAGGCGACGAGATCGTCTCCGCTTTCGCGCACAAGGACTGCGCACACCCGCGCGCGGCCCGCGCCATGCTCCGGCACGCCACCGCGCTCGGCGGCCGCCGCCTGGACTGCTTCGACACCGTGCTTCCGGATCTGTACGCCGATGCCGGGTTCGTGCCGGTCGCGCGGCTGAAGTGGAACGACGACTACGCCCCCGACGGCTGGGACTACGACACCTTCCGGACCTTCAATGACGGACGTCCCGATGTGGTGTTCATGGCGTATGACCCCGACCGCGTCGGTGGCATGTACACGCGTGGGGGTGGGGAGTACGTCGACGACTACGACGACGGCATCGCCCGCGCCCAGCAGTACCGGCCGCACTGACGACCTGTGTCCCGCGCGTGGTGGCCCGAATCCGTCCCCGCAACCGAGCGTGTCGGTTGCGGGGACGGCTCGCTTTGCCGGGTTGGCCTGGGCGAAGGGCACATCCACCTGAATGGGGGCTGTGCGGCACGGTCACCTCGAATTCTTTTGCGTGACGAGTGAGCAGGCGGTCCTGGAAACCTACTCAGGCCGCTGCCTTTCGGTGCGGGTGCTGCTCACGGACGACCAAGACCGCTTCGTCGCCGGTGTGGAGTTGCCGCAGCTGGCATCTCGTTGATCTGCGGATCTCGGCTTGCTGGACATAGCGTTGGATGGGGTGGTGCCGCTGGCACGCCGATATCACCTATAAGTGATATCATCTGTAGGTGATGAAGTGGGTGGTGGACGTCGAGCGAATCGAGGCGTGGTTAACGCAACTGGACGACGACTCGTACGACCAGGTGATCGCTGCACTCGAGTTGCTTGCGGAGAACGGCCCCATGTTGGGGCGGCCCTTGGTGGACACCGTGGAAACCTCGCGGCACTCGAACATGAAAGAACTACGACCGGGATCACGTGGACGATCCGAACTGCGGATTCTTTTCGCCTTCGACCCGAAGCGGTCGGCGATCATGTTGATCGCCGGGGACAAATCAGGACAGTGGAAGAAGTGGTACAAGGTGAACATTCCAATAGCCGATGACCTCTTCGACGAACATCTCGAACAGTTGGAAGGGAAGTGATCGTGATGGCCAAGAGTCTTGACGATATGTTGGCTCAGCGACCGGCCGACCGTGAGAAGGTGGACGCTCACAAGCAGCGGATGCGCTCGCAGGTTCGCGCGTACAAACTGAAGGAACTTCGGAAAGAGCTTCTGCTCTCACAGGGCCAGGTCGCCGACCGTCTCGGAGTCGGACAGAACCGGATCTCGAACATCGAGCGCGGCGATCTCGATCGGGTGCGGCTCGACACGCTGAAGCGGTACGTCGACGCCGTGGGTGGATCGCTTCGGATCGAAGTCGAGGTGGGCGACAACCGGTACCAAATCGTCTGATCCTCTGTTTCCCGCACGTGCTCACGGACTCCCGCGGAGTGCGCCGCCACGTGCCGTACGCGGGCAAGAGCCATGCCGACCTCTCCTGGCCGCGGAAGGCGCACTATCAGTGCGGAGGTGTCACTCCGCTCGCGCTTCCCTGCACCGGAGGAATTCCTCGAGCCTCTCCTTCCGGCGGTTGTCGACCGCCCGCCGGTTCTCCCCGGCGTGCCTCGACCGACTGGGGCCGGGGGCCACGGGCACCGACACGGCCGGGGATGTCGCTCTCTCGCACTCGTTCGTGCAAAGGTGTGGCTCATGGCTGTCGCTGCGGGTCCGGCTCGGTGGTGGACCGTGCTGTCGGTGGTGACCGCGATCCTGGTCGGGCTGGTGTGCTGTGTGATCGTGTGGGCGTTCCTGCCGCCGGTCGTCTTCTTCCCGTGGTTCGCTCTTGCAGCCTGGGTTCTTTTGATTCTGGGTGCGGTGTGGTTGGTGCTCGGGGTGGTCGGCTGGTTCAAGTTTCGCGCTCTGCGCGTCACCACGATCGCGCCGGTGGTGGTGCTTGCTACCGCAGGGTTGGTGATGTTGTCGGTCCCCTCGACGGTGGCGTTCGCGGTGTCGAAGGGTTCTCTGGCCGCAGCGGCGGCGCCATGTGTGCAGACGTGGGACGATCGGCGGATCGGGATGTACCAGGTGCGGCGGATCCAACCGGTCGACGGCGGGTGTCTGTTCTACATCGAAGGCGGTCTGATCGACTCGATCGGACTGGCCTACCTGCCCGAAGGCGCACCATATCTGGGCAAACCCCGCCACGACGGGGACATCGGGTACACGCCGTACCGCGGCGACTGGTATCGATTCGTTCAACGCTTCTAAGGTCTGCCGATCGAGTCGACCGCCCGCACCGGTACGACTGTGCGGGTCGGAGCCGATCCCGACGCCTGGTGGCTCGGCCCGCGCCGGGTCCACCTCGGCGGCGACCCCGCGAAATGGCGCCGCATCCCCGCCACGTCGTGGGCGCCGAACAGGACGATCTGCAGGTCGGAGCCTATGCCGTTCTGTGTCGGACTCACCTCATCACCCCTGACTCGAAAACCGCTGGCGTTGCGGCAGACTGTCTAAATGCTGTTGACCATCTCCGCTGAACGCTCACCGGCACTCGAGGCTCCGAGTGACGTGGGTTACCTGCTGCACAAGCACCCGGATCGGATGCAATCGTTCAGCGTGTACGGGGGAACAGCGCACGTGTTCTACCCGGAGGTCAGCAGCGAGAAGTGCACAGTCGCACTGGTCCTCGAGGTTGATCCGGTCGCGTTGGTGCGTGGACGGTCCGGTTCGAACGACGGTTTCGCGTTGGGCCAGTACGTCAACGATCGGCCCTACGTGGCGTCGTCTTTGATGTCGGTGGCACTGGGCAAAGTATTTCGGTCGGCGCTGAACGGGCGCTGCGTCGGCCACGAAGAACTCGTCGATTCGGCGCTCGACCTGACGATCTCGCTGCCCGCCGTCCCCGGAAATCCTGACCTGGTGCGACGGTTGTTCTCCCCGATGGGGTGGGACGTCGCCGCGACACCGATCGGGCTGGACGCCACCCGCCCGGAGTGGGGCGATGCACCGTTGGTGTCGTTGACCCTCGTCGGGTCGCTGCGTCTGGCCGACGCGCTGAACCATCTTTATGTGTTGCTGCCGGTGCTCGATGACACCAAGCACTACTGGGTCGGCGACGACGAGGTCGACAAGCTGATACGGGCCGGCGCGGGCTGGCTGAGCACCCACCCGGAGCGGGACGTGGTGACACATCGGTATCTGGCTCACCAACGTGGACTGAAGGCCGCCGCACTACAACGACTCGCCGAGCTCGATGACCGACCGGTCGAGGACGGGGTCGACGATGCGGAACCCGTCCTCGCCCGGCCGCTGGTCCGCATGCGTCACGATGCTGTGCTCGAGGTGGTGCGCGCCCTTCGCCCCACCTCGATCGCCGATCTGGGGTGCGGGTCCGGTGCCCTCCTGGGATCGCTGCTCGAGGTGCAGGGTGTGGCGCGGGTGATCGGCACCGAAGTCTCCGATGCGTCGTTGTCGACGGCTGCCAAGCGTCTCCATGTCGACCGGATGACCGAGCGGCAGTCCGAGCGGTTGACGTTGTTGTTGTCGTCGTTGCAGTACGAGGACGACCGCCTGGGCGGTCTCGACCTGGTGATTCTCATGGAGGTCATCGAACACATCGACCCGGAACGGTTGCCGGCGGTCGTGGGAAACGTCTTCGGGGCGATGCGACCGCGTCATGTCGTGGTCACCACACCGAACAGCGAGTACAACGTGCGGTACCCCGCGCTGGCCCGCGGTGGCTTCCGCCATCCGGATCACCGCTTCGAGTGGACACGCGAGCAGTTCGCGGCGTGGACCCGTGCCGTGGGTGAAGCGCACGACTACGAGGTTGTCCTGCAGCCGGTGGGAGACTGCGATCCGCAGGTCGGGTCGCCCACTCAGATGGCTGTGTTCAGTCTGCGCGGACAATCGGAGGACGCAGCGTGAGCGAGTTGACCATTCCCGAGCTGTCGCTGGTCGTGCTGATCGGTGTCAGCGGATCGGGCAAGTCGACGTTCGCGGCGACTCATTTCGCTGCGACCGAAGTCGTCTCCAGTGATGAGTGCCGGGCGCTGGTCTCGGATGACCCGAACGATCAGGGCGCGACGACCGATGCCTTCGAGGTGCTCGAGTTCATTGCCGGTAAGCGTCTTTCGCGTGGCCGGTTGACCGTCATCGACGCGACCAACGTGCAGGCGTCAGCGCGCCGGTCGCTGCTGGCGTTGGCCAAGGCGCACGATGTGCTGCCGGTGGCGATTGTGCTGGATCTACCGGTAGGACTCGCTGGTGAGCGTAACGCCGCACGTCCGGATCGTAATTTCGCGGCTCATGTCATCAAACGCCAGCACGACCAATTGCGCCGATCGATGCGCGGTCTCAAACGCGAGGGCTTCCGCACGATCCATGTCCTGGACTCGATCGAGGCCGTGGAGCAGGCATCGATTGTGCGCACCCGCCTGTTCAACGACCGGCGGGACGAGCATGGACCGTTCGACGTGATCGGCGACGTTCACGGTTGTCGGGAAGAGCTGGAGATACTGCTCGACCGGCTGGGATATGTGATCGTGCGTGACGGCGAAGGCCGAGCGGTCGACGCCGCGCACCCGGATGGTCGGCGGGCGGTGTTCGTGGGCGATGTGATCGACCGCGGCCCGGACTCGCCGGGCGTGTTGCGTCTGGTGATGGGCATGGTGGCGAGCACGAACGCCTTGTGTGTGTCCGGCAATCACGAGGCCAAACTGGCCCGGGCGCTGGGTCGTGGGGACGTCAAGGCCACGCACGGTCTGCAGGAGACGCTCGAGCAGCTCTCGCACGAAGACGAGACGTTCGTCATCGAGACACGGCAGTTCTGTGACGCGCTGGTGGCGCACTACGTCCTCGACGACGGCAAGCTGGTGGTGGCACACGCGGGTCTGAAGGAGAAGTACCACGGTCGGGCCTCGGGTCGGGTCCGGGCGTTCGCCCTCTACGGCGACACCAGTGGGGAGACCGATGAGTTCGGCCTTCCGGTTCGGTATCCGTGGGCCGAGGACTACCGCGGGTCTGCAACGGTCCTGTACGGGCACACCCCGGTACCGGAGGTGGAATGGGTCAACAACACGATGTGCCTGGACACCGGCTGTGTGTTCGGTGGCAGCCTGACCGCGTTGCGCTACCCCGAACGGGAGATCGTCTCGGTGCCGTCCCTGCGGATGTACTACGAGCCGATCCGCCCGTTGGCTCCGCCCGAGCGTGATCCGCAGGTCTTGAAGCTGTCTGATGTGCTCGGTCACCGCGTGATCGAGACCGAACACATGGGTCGGATCTCGTTGCGGGAGGAGAACGCGGCCGGGGCGCTGGAGGTGATGAGCAGGTTCGCCATCGCGCCGGCCGATCTGCTCTATCTGCCTCCGACGATGTCGCCGGTCGACAGCTCACCACGAGACGGACTGCTCGAACACCCCGACGAGGCGTTCGACCATTACGCGAAACACTCCGTCGGCCGGGTGATGTGCGAGGAGAAGCACATGGGCTCGCGGGCGATCGTGCGGGTGACCGTCGACGGGACCGGTGTCATCTATTCCCGCACGGGCCGTGCGTTCTTCGATGCCGATCGGCAGTCGGCTGTGCTGTCTCGGGTCGCCGATGCCCTCGCCGCGGCAGGGGTGTGGGCGGACCTCGGTGCGAGCTGGTTACTGCTCGATGCCGAGATAGTGCCGTGGACCGCGAAAGCCGAGGCGATGATTCGCGAGCAGTACGCGAAAGTCGGGGCTGCGGCCACAACCTCCCTGCCGGCGACCGTCGCGGTGCTCGAGGCAGCCGCAGCGCGAGGCGCCGACGTCGCCGACCTGCTCACCAGGACGCGTTCGCGGGCCGCCAACGCCGAACTTTTCGTGGACTCCTATCGCCACTACGTGCAACCGATCGACAACGCGCTGGGCATCCAGGTGGCACCTTTCCAGATTCTGGCCGGCGACAGTGCTACCTACGAAAGGCGTCACCATCAGTGGCATCTGGATCTGGCCGACCGGCTCGTCGCCGCAGACCCGGAGCTGTTCCGGCCCACCCGCAGGCTCGTCGTCGAGACAGCCGACGACGCGTCTCGTGCCGCGGGGGTGAGGTGGTGGGAGGACCTCACCGCCGGCGGTGGTGAGGGCATGGTGGTCAAGCCGTTCGACAATCTCGTCCGTGGCCGGAAGGGGCTCGTGCAGCCGGGTCTGAAGGTGCGTGGGCGTGAATACCTGCGGATCATCTACGGCGCCGATTACACCGACCCGGCGACGTTGGCCCGGCTCAAGCAGCGCAACCTCGGCACGAAACGATCGATGGCATTGCGTGAGTACGCCCTCGGCCTCGAGGCTCTGCGCCGTGCTGTCAGCGGCGAGCCCGTCTGGCGCATCCACCAGTGTGTGTTCGGTGTGCTCGCCATGGAATCCGAACCCGTCGACCCGCGTCTGTGAACGACTCGATAGCCGACCCAGAGTTCTTGCTGCTGAACCGCGAACGCCAGTTCGCGCTCGAACGCGACCGGCGACACTGGTTCACCACCGCGGTTACCGAGGTGCCACTGCGTACGCGGGTGCCGATGGATTTCACCCCCGATCGGGTACCGTCCCATGATCCGCAGACCGGGGCGTTCGACGCGGGAAACGACCTGACGATGCTCTCGCGACGGCCCCGCAGCGCCGACGGGTGGGAACCATCATGGGGTGCGCGCTTCTACGTCTGGTCGAATCCCGACTGGGACTGGGCAGCCGGGATGCTTCGCGGCGACCTCGATGACGACACCATCGCCGGTCTTCAAGCCATGCTGCATCCGGGCGAACCCGTCGATCGACAACGCCGCATCGACAAGGACGGGCGACGTCGGCGATAACCCCTGTGCTCCGATCACTCGGAACACCTCGAGCTACTCGTATCCGGTCACCGGTCAGCGTGGTCGCACAGTGTGCCGATCGGACAGATCGTCGAATCACCGTGCGGATCGATCCAGACCGCCTCTGCCGACCGCAGTCCCGGAACAAGCAGATGACTGCCGCGGCTGGGCCATTGCACGAACTCGTATCCCGCGAGGTTGTCCTGAACGACTTCTGCGATCCAGGCGGCGGCTTCACCGAATGAGGCGTCCATGGTCAACCCTCCACCGGTGTTGAACCCGCCGATCCCTCGAATGCTCTGCCAGCCGACGAAGACGTAGTAGTCACCGTTGATCGACAAGTCCCACACCAGCTTGTCCGTGTCCACGTACCGTCCGTACCGAAGGCAACGCAGATCTCGGCCGACGGCGGCGAAAGCCTCGACCCACGGGCCGGGGGGATCGAGATCGGGCCCTTCGATCGGTCCGGATTCGCTGTCGACCAGAGGGATGCGCCATATCAAGCTGTCTTCGTTCCACCGGTCCACACGGGGCATGTCGACATCATTCCGGTCCGGGTCGCGGTGAATGTACTCGAGTCGAAAATGCCCTGGAGATCAGTAGCGACGTCTCCGGGATGGGTTCTCACCATGGCCGCCGATCAGGTATCACGAAGCGCCCAGGTAAGGCTTCACGTGCCTTCGATGCACCGCCCCGGCACGAAAAACGCGCTCACCTGCGAGATCGGGACGATAGCTGCGTAAACGGAAATTTACATCGGTCACCCCGCACAAATTGTGAGTGACATACCCCCAGGTCACAAAAAATGGCCGGAATGTCCGATTGTAGTGTCGAGATGCAGCGAAGATTGACAAACCCGACCACATAGATTGACAACGATCACTCGGACCGACACCGCTCGTACCTGTGCTTATTCGCGAGAACAGCAGTCGGCGTCACCTCTATTCTGTCAAAGTCGGTTGTCGATCTGCCTCACGGTTGTGGATGCACCAGACCGAGATCGGTGCGACCGCTGCGATCGTCGGCGCGGAGCCATGAGGTTGTCGGGTGGGCGTGTCAAGATCAACGACATGAACGCACAGGCGAGCCCGATCCTGGAATCGGCAGTGGTGCTGGCGATGGACTACGGGCAATTCTGTCTCGACGGTGGGCTCGGGGACATCGACAACGAGCTCGAGCTGCTCGAGCAGGCCCAGGCGGAGCAGCCCAGCGCCGGTGACGGCACCATGGTTGTGGTGGTGTGCCCGCACCAGAACAATTTCGAGATGAGCGTGGACGTGCAGGTCTTCGACCGTCGTCCCGCAGCCGATCGGTCCCAGTGGCAGCAGGTCAGCGAAAACCGCCTCGAAGTCGACGCGCCCGGGATGCTGAGCCTGTCGTCCCCGACCACCGAGCCGGTCACCGTTGCGGTGCCGCCCGGACAGTACGTGGTGGAGGTGTCCGGGCGTGGTTTCGTCAACTACGGCTGGCCCGGTTCGACCACTCCCGGGGATGTGTGGCGCCTACGGCTGTGGCCCAACGACGACAGCGTCCTCGAACCCGCACAACTGTGGGAGATGCCCGGATGCGGCGTCCCGGAGAACACCCCGTCCTCGACGCACGAATCCGGCAGTTCGGTGACGGACGGATCGTGAAGCCGCGACCGAGGTCGACGATTGTCGGTGACTTGCCCGCTTATCGATCCGTCTGCAGCGACGATCAGCGAGGTGGACCGTACGGACTTCCCGTTGAGGTGGCGTGAGATCGGAAGAGCATCAAGGTGATCGAAGCCGAACTCTATGTCCAATACGGATCCACCTTGCCCTTTCAGCAGGTCAGCATGCCGATGCCGGATCTTCCTGCCGCGACCGGCGACATCCTCACGTGGGATGGCGACCAACGACTCCTGGTCGTAGCGACGGCGTCCTCGTTGGGGGCGGTCGCATTTCGCTCCGAGGTAGTGACTGCCGAGCCTGCGATAGACGGTGCCGGATGGGACGAATGGCAGGAGGTATCGGTCCAGTTCGACAGCGGCGATGTCCGACTTCGGGATCTCGACGCCGACACCGTACTCCTCGACGCAAGCCTTGTTTCCCTACCGGGTCGGTACCGAGCCCGCCTCTACGCCACAGGTCGCGACTGCGGAGTTGAACTGCAAGAAGCCGGCGATGATCTCGTCGAACGCTATCTCATGCAGTTATGGCCCGAAACCGCGCCGAGACCGCCGACCCCGGTGATGAAGGTCGATCGACGGGCTCGGTAGCACTGTGCCGATGTCCCACCGGCTGTGCTCGGGTCACATGTAGTACGGCATGCTGTCGACCGAATAGCCGAACATGCCCATGCACAGGCCGGTCAGCAGAAATGCCACGAGAAAGCCCGCGAGGGCCAACCGGGCACGCCGCCACACGATGAGCGCGACCGCGCCCACTGTCGCCACTGCGACGAGTGGAGCTGCCCAGCACAGCCAGTAGTCGACCCCGCCGGGTGGAAAAGACGGCACGTCGAACGCGCGCTGCACGACCGTCACCGCCTGCCAGTAGCTCACTGCGCAGAAGAGGATTCCGGCGAAGGTACCCCAGCACAGCAACGCCAATCGGTATTCGCCACGCCTCTCGGACACCTCGTCAGCCTAGAAGAGTCGCGGTCCCGATAGCCGGTGGACACCGATGTTCTCCGTCCACCTTCCGGAACGAGCATCGAATAATGTCGCAGCATGCGCATATCCGGTCCGGAGTTCGGTTCGCGGTGGGACATCGAGTTCACCTTCGAACCCACCGATCACATTCGGGACGTACTCGTCTGCGCGTTCGCCCGGCTCTCCCGGGACACTCTGCGCTTCGCGGCGATGAACACGTTCGATCCCGGGGTGTGGCGCATCGACATCCGACTCGAGGTCGTCCCGGTACCGGGGTTGGTGTGCTCCCTCGTCGTCGGCGGCACGCCGCACAGCGGTTTCGGTATCACCAGCGCGGTGGAGGACGTCGCCACCACGGTCGAGATCGCGTCCTACTTCCAGGATGTCGACGAATGGCTGCAATGGCCCACGCTGCCCGACGGCCGGCATCTGACCCCCAGAATCGTCGACGGACGAGCTGTGTGGGGACGGTACACAGGGGAGGTCGTCGCGCCGATCGGGGAACTCACCGACTACGTCGACCGCCTGCACCACTGAGCGCAGCCGGCATCCGGCATCGTCCATACGGTGCGCTCGGGCAGGATCATTCCTCCTCGAGGAAGGGCTCTTCCGCGTCGAGCAGTTCGGCGTCTTCGGGAGACAGGTTCTCGCCCGGTTGCACCGTGCGGGTCAGCGAACCGTCTCGATCGAATCTCTCCGGTGCCTGGACGATCTGCAGACCCCGCGCCAGTGTTTCGACCTGGTCCTCGTCGGCACCGGCTCCCTCTGCGAAGAACGCTGCTGCGACCGCATCGTGGGCCAGCGCCTGCGCCAGCGGCCAGTCCCGGATGTACTCGTCCATGGGATCTGTGGGATCGCGCCTGCTCAACGACTCGGAGATGCACCGCTCGAAGTAGGCGGCGACCAGGTCCTGGGAACGAGCCCACTGCTCCCGCAGTCCGGTTGCGGCAGCTGCCTCCTGCAACTGCGCACGGATATCGAGGGCATCGGCGACGCGCATCGGCGGGGACCGGCGCACCCGGTCGACGTAGTCGTCGAACCCGATCGCCGCGACGGTGGTGAATGTATCGACGATGGTCGGCCAGTTCGGTCCCAGATGCTCGACGAGGTCCGCGTCGGTGATCGTGGTCGCCTCGAGGTGCTGAACCAGCCTGTCGAGAGGCCGATTCGGGTCGTCGTACATCCCGTCCCGATCCGCCTGGCGTAGCCATTCCATTTCCGCGATCGTGGCGTCCCCAGGTACCGAACTGGCTTGCGCAAGTGCTTCGCCGATGGACAGTTCGGTCCCGGTTGCGACCTGCGGCCCCCATGCGGCGCCGTTGACCCGCAACAACTCCGCGGCGCGTTGCACGACGGTGGTCAACCGCTCCGACGTACCCGCGAGATGGGGTGGATTCTCGATAGACGAATCCGGAGCTGAGGTCGGGCTCGATGGCGTACTCGCCGCATCGTGACTGCGCGCCGCGGCCGCGGCCGGAGTGTCCCTCGCTCCGGTCTTCCATACTCCGATCGCCGCAGCAGCCACAACAGCGCAGACGGCTACTGCTACCAGAGCCTTCACCCCGCGACGTCGTGGCTGCACTTCTGTACGTCTCCTTCGATACGGCCTCTACGGGTTGTCCGAATCCGAACCCGATCTGGACAGTACCGGGTGCAGGAGTGCCACTCATCGGTCAGCAGCGGCCGGTGGCCTCTGGCTCAATGCCACATTTCACCGAAGATCTCCGGCCGTCTCTTCCTGAAGGTCACACTCCTCGGTCCCCGGCCCCGTCGTGACGATTCTGAGGGGGTAAGAACACAATCGACTTCGGACACCGCCGCAAATTGCGCGGAGTCGAGATTGCCGAGTGCTCGACGCTTTCCGGGTGCGTGGTCAGAATTCGGTGTCGCGCGCGTACCTGTCTTCGATGTTCTTCGCCTCGTGATGCAGCGATTCGACAGAGAGGTGTCTTTTATCCCGGCGGTCTGTGCTCGCTGTGGCCGGGGAGCGGTCACCCTGGGGTGGGGTGGTGGAATGTCAAAACCCCGGGGACGTGCACTGTGGGGTGCAGAGGCCGCTCCGGGGTCTTCGCTGTCAACTATATCGGTACTGGAGGGATATGCCCAACCGCAGCGCGGCCGTGACGCAGGCGATGCGTGTGTTGTTGACGCCGGAGCGGTTGTCGTCGTATCTCGCGGCGACCGGAGGTGATCTTGATCGGGCGTTGGATCTGTACGAGTGGAACGCTCGCCTGGGTGCGGCGGTGTTCGAGGATCTCGGTTACCTCGAGGTGGTCTTGCGCAACGCTTGTCACACCCAGCTCGATCGGTGGAACCACCGCAATCTGGGTGCCGATCCGTGGTATCTGACGGCACCGTTGACGCCGCAGTCGCAGAAGGATGTTGCCGAGGCGCGGCGCCGTGCGACGCGCGGGGGCCGCGCGGAGGTGCCGGGTCGGGTGGTGGCGGAGTTGATGTTCGGGTTCTGGCGTTTTCTGCATGCGCGCACCTATGAGGCCACGTTGTGGACTCCGTGTGTGCGGCACGCGTATCCGCACCAGCGTCCCAACCGACGTCAGGATGTCTATCGACGGCTTGATCACCTCAACACGCTGCGGAATCGGATTGCTCATCACGAGCCGATCCACGGCGCGCAGATCGCCGGCACCGGACAGGACGTCGCCGGTCTGCATGGGGAGTTGCTTGAGGTGTTGTCCTGGATCGATCCGACGGTGGCGAGGTGGGTGCGCGAGCGCAGCGCGGTGCCGGCGTTGCTGGCGGCCCGACCGGCCTGACGAGGTACGTGTCGCCTGCATCAGGGTGCTGTGTGAGCGCGCCCGCGACACTAGTGTTCCCGCCACCGAGCGGGTTGCGTTGATCGAGAAGATGACCGCCCGCTGGGCGCAGGTCCCCACCCCACCCGGGCTCACGGAGCTGTCCGAGCTCGGTGGTTGCCCGGTCACCCCGAAGAACTACGCACCACGGAAGATGAATCTCGGAAGGGACACGTGATGAGCCTGTACACCGTCAGTTACCTCGGTCAGGATCAGTGGCTCGCCTTCGAGGACACGCAGGCCGCCCGGATCTACGCGTATGTCCCGAAGCTGGGCAGGTTCGTGCTGCACCGCCAGCTCGGCCGGGACTTCTACTGGGACAACGAGCTCGACTGGACGCCGGTCGACGCCGCGACCGGCCACGGCATTGTTGAGGCCGGGCAACTCGGCAAGCTCGACGACCCGCGGCACCGCGACCTGCTCGACGAGCTGACCGCCGAACCCGACCATAAGACGCTGGCCGAGGTGTTCGGTGCCCAGCCTGTCCCTGAGCGCACCCCTTCGCCGAAGGAGTTCGCTGCGGCAAAGGTCAATGCCCTGGCTTCAGCTGCACCGGGAAAGTGGTTCACCTACAAGGTCTATGACCGCGACAAGCGTAAGGCGGCCAGCGTCGCCGCTCGCGATCTGCGTACCGGGAAGATCGCTGCGGTCCGCAAGTCCGGTCTGCACATCGATTCCCGGGTGACCTCGACCGTCGATGGTCGTTTCGCTGTGGAGATCGCCCGTACCACCTGAAACGAAGGTGTTCCGGTCGGCAGGAAACGACACCCCGCACCCCCTCGGCGCGGGGAAGGGACGCGGTAGAGATCCGCGCCTGCCGTGGGGCGGATATGTATTCACACGCGGGCATCAGTGTGTGACGATGCCACGGAAGGGCCGGATGGAACTGGAACTGTCCTCTGCGACCAGGGCCGTGTAACGGCATCGCCGCGTGTGTTTTCACGGGCCGTCCGAACCGCCGAACACGAGGTGGGGTGTACCGACAACCGACTCGTGCGGATGGAGTTGGTGCTGCAGGGATGCGAGCGCGGCGTCGTCGAGAGTTCCCCGGTAGATCTGACAGGCCCAATCGAAATCCGTGGTGGACCAAGCCACCTGGTGGCCGTGCACCTTGACCCTCCATGGTGTGCTCGATCGGGGCCGTCGGATGAGCCAGCCTGTCCGCTGGTCTGTGCCCAGTGGTGCGGAGAACGCACCGGACTGCGGATCGGTCAGCTCGACCAGGCGCGGGGTGAAATCCATCAGCACCGGCACGTGGATGGGTTTGGCGGTGATGTTCTCCCGGAACCACTGCATCGATTCCTCCCACCGGGTAGCGGGCGGGCCGCCGTGTCCGGCGCGGACGCGGGAGTCCTCGTCGGAGACGACCGGTCCGTCCCATGTGAACAGGGAAGGATCGAGCGGCTCCCCCACGGTCAGGTCGGTGAATGCGGCGCCGTCGATGCCGTCACCCGAATGTTGCGCAAGCACCGTGCCGGTCTCGGCATCGACCACCAGACGAATCGAGGGCTTGGGCCTACGGTCACTCTCACGTGCGGCCAGGTCCACGGACCAGCAACGGCGGTCGAGAAACTCGAGGTCGGTCACCGGTCCTGTCGGACGGGCATGGTGGTCTCCGACCCAATGTTCGACCCGTGGGGTGATCACGAGGTACCGGCCCGAACCCGGAGAATGCACCCGGCGTAGTTCGGTGCAGCGAGGACGATCGGGTTCGGTAGTGAAGTCCCAGGCGGTGGTGCCGTCGCTGACGAACAGCACGTGCCCGTCGAGCGTTTCGATTCTCGATCGGCGTCCCCACCGATACAGACGTACGCCCTCGAGTCGGAAGGGGAGAAAGACGGGTTCTTCGCCGTAGGTGCCGTAGTAGTAGTGAAACGGTTCGTCGGAGTTGCGGTACGCGGCAACTACACCGTGGATTGGCTCGCGAGGCCCGTCGGCCATGGTCACCAGCATCTGCACCCATGCGGTCATCACATCCTCCGACACGGACGAGTGCGGTCCCACAGAGGCCAGGGGACGGGACGTCGCCCGGGAACATCTCCGGTGTCGATCTCCGCTCGGTGACGAGGCTGTCCGTGCGGTGGTGACAAGGCGGGGGACATCACGTGGATGTGTTCTGACATCGGTCGTCGCTCCCGAGTACTCCGTCCGCAGACGAAGAGATCGAGTGTACAGCTCTCGCATCGAGACAAGCTCAGAGGCGCCGTCAGAACTTCGGCTCACGTCAGCACGTCCCAGTCCGGTTACCAGGGATCGTAAAGTCGCGGCGTGTCCGTTACCGGATTGTCCGTGGGCGCGAGGCCGCACCGTACCGACGCCGAAGGTCAGAGCTTCCACAGCCACAGCACCGCGCGGCGCCGGGTGGGGGAGATGACGCGGTGGTCGTGACGCAGCCGCGGGTTGGGGTGACCGCGGTCGGTAAGGATGCGCGCGGCGTCCGCCACGGCGATGGGGTCCAGGTCGGTGCGGGTGCGTAGCCGGTAGGCGGCGGCGTGGCGGGTGTGGGGGATGCGGTGCGGGCCGGCGTCGACAACCACCGGCGGGTGCAGTGGGTGTTGTCGTCGTTGATGATGACGTCGCCGGGTTGCAGGCGGGTTCGGCGCGCCCTTGCCGGGCGCAGGTGAGGTCCAGTTGGTCTCCTTGTCCGCGGTAGGTGTGTAGTTGGCGAGGTGTCGTAGGAACATGCGGCGCACGGGAGTGGGCAGGAAGTCGTGGTCTGTGCGGGTGCGGCTGCCGATCCCGGCCAACGGCACAACGCGGCCGATCTGCCAGATGGCGGTGGCGCTGTCGAGGAAGGCATGTGCGGCGGCGATGGCGTCGGGATCGTCGGTGATCAGCGCGGTTTCGTCGGCGATGGTCGAGGCGTGGGAGGCGCTGGCCGGGCCGACGATTACCTTCTCTGCGGTGACGATCAGTCCGGTGTGCAGGTTCGGTGTGGACAGCACCTGCACGCCGGCGTCGAGGAAGTGGGCGAGGGCGGTGGGGGAGGTGGCGTGTGCGCGCACGGCGGCGCGGGCGGCGTTGACGCTCAGCTGGTCCCCGGCCCGCAGTGGCAGCAGGTCGGGTGCGGTGTGGTCGAGGTAGGCGATGGCCACACGCCGGGGCCCGGGGTGGCGGGGTCGTTCCAGTTCAGTCGTCGGCGAATTCGTGTCGGTTCTCCCAGGTAGGTCGGTGACGGCGCAGCTCGTCGATGAACAGAGTGAGCGCGCGTCGTTGGTGCGGGGGCGCAGCATCGACTGCGCGTTGCGTGACGTGTGCGCGAAGGTGCTCGAAGAACTCGAATCCGCGGCGGTGTTCGGCTTGGCTCAAGACCGCTACACCCGGGTACTTCCGGTCGGTGTATTCCCGTAACGGGACAGGTAGTGGTTCGCGGCCTGATACTGCTCCGAAGGGATCGACATTGCGCCAGCGCTTGAGCAGCGCGACGATGTCGATTCCCTGCTCTGCGAGTCCGTCGAGCATCAATAGATCCCGCCAGGTCACGATCGCGGGAACATGGACCCGATAAAAGTTCGGATTGTCGTTGAACTTCTGCACCAGGGGCGCAGCTTGGGTGAAGATCAGGTTCTCGAGGGTGAGATCACCTGGTATCCCGGCGTCGGGTACGACGACCAGCGGCACGAACCGGGTGCGGTGGGTGACTTTCGTGGCGAGCTTGTTCCATCCCCGGCTGAGGAACAGGTCGACGGTGCTGAGGAATTGTCCGAACTTCGTGGTGGTGAAGCGGGTGCGGATCTCATCCTCGAGAGCCGCGAAGGTGCCGCTGCGCTCGGCGAACGGCTGGGGCAGGTTGCGCATGTTGGCGTCGACGAGTACGCATCCGTGGTCTCGGAACAGGGCGAAGTCGCAGATCTTCGGTATTTTGCCCTTGCTGGTGCGCCATGTGTGTTTCATGGCTTTCTCCTCCACCAATACGGTGGCGCCGCTGGTGTCGTACGAGCAGATGCGTTCCAGTACCTCCCCGACGCGTTCTTCGAAGATGTCGCGCATCGCCGTGGCGTAGTGGTCGGCTTGCTTGGAATCTTGTTGGTACAACATGTTGTGGGATTCCAGGTAGAGGTGGTCACCGAAGATGCGTTGGATGACGAACTGGAACCGCACCGGCAGCAATGTGCCGTCGTCGAGCTGCACAAACGGGTACTGCTGCAGTTTGTAGCGCGTCCACAAGAAGGCGTCGCGCCCTTGCTCACGTGCGAGAAGATCGCGCATCTCGGCCAGAGACAGCGAGCAGTGTTCGACCAGAAAAGCCACAGCCTCCGGAGAGACCTTCGAGTCGAAGAATCCGACATCGATTCGCGTGAAGCCCTCATGCCGCCACAGGTTGTAGAACAACCAGCCCAGTGCCAGGAAGTCGTCCAGGACGACCCCGGTGATGCGATGCCATTGAGCGGCCGGCGTCTCCGCAAGGCCGGCGAGTGCTTTCGGGGCAGTACGCGCAGACCAAGCCCGTTGCCAGGTACTCGCGGTGGAGGTGGCAAGGAATTCCCACGGGTCGGGAAACAACAGCGACGCCTGCGCCACCCTGGTGACGGTGAGCTCGGCGAGTGCACCGTCGAAGTCGACTCCACGTGACGGCATCGCTGCTTCGTCGGCCTCGTCGGCGATCGTCAGCAGCATTGCCAACAGTTCGTCATCGGAGACGACCTCTGCATCCGCGTTGTCGGTCGCATCCGCGTACACGATGACTTCTTTGATCGCGGTCAGCAACGAGATGGTGTGCAGCACGGCATTACCGCGTCGCAGCTGATCGGTCGCCTGGCCTCGCGCCGGCTCGCTGACCCCGGCCAAGAACGACCGCACCACCGAGTCGTCGCTGCTGGTGATCGCGGATAGGTCGAGGTCGGCGAGCAAGCGGGAAACCTTCTCCAGCGTTGGAGCCAGGCTCGATCGTGCCCATCGCTCCTGCCGCGCCACGGGATCTACAGGGGCGAGTGCAGGAACATCACTGATGCGGACGATGCGAGGACCGGCGTCCTGACGGAAGAACTCATCGAGATTCACGAGGCGATCATGCTGTGTGCTGCCGACACGGAGCCTGCGGCGCGGCCCGGCGGGCCAGTGCCCGTGCCGATGACCGGGAAGATCGGTCTGTGAACTCGTCTCCGCGAGATCCATCGCCGAGTGTCGGTGGATTCGTGCGACCGGATTGTCGGTATCGCTCGTTACGGTCGTTTCATGGACGTGCCGACGTCGCCCTACGGCTCAGCTGCTGATCTCCCCAGTGTCGTCGAACTCGATCAGCGACTCGAAGAGTTCCAGGCTTTCGCGGAGTCGGTGCTGGTGGACGATGCCGTGCGGGAACAGATCGCATCCTTGGAAACGCAGCGTCACCGCGTCGTCTCGATCGTCGACAGGTTCTACGAGCTGCTGGGACCTCGGAACTGGGTGTTCACCGACTATCTCGTTCTGGATGAGGTCGAGGACATCATCGACACCGCTGACGTCGACGTCGCCGAACGGCGCTTGATCGACTACTACAAGTCCGATCGACGAATCGACTCCCAGCTGCTTCTACTGAACACGCTTCCCTTCATGCGACCGCGCAGAGCCCTGCTCGACAAGGCGCTCGCGGACTACCGTGAGGGTCGCTACTACAGCACAGTGCTCGTCCTGCTCACCGTCATGGACGGGTTCGTCAACGACACCGACCGGCAGAACGGCCGCAAGAATCTCAACAGCCGTGACCCCTCGGAGATGGTGTCTTGGGATAGCGTTGCCGGCCACCACATGGGACTGAGCCACGCTCACCGCACCTTCAACGCCGGTGTCTACAAGACGACGACCGACCCGGCGACCGAGCTGCTACGCAACGGGATTCTGCACGGCATGGTCATCGACTTCGACAACGATATCGTCGCGACCAAAGCATGGAACCGACTGTTCGCGGTTGCGGATTGGGCGAGGGCATGCCAGAAGCAGTCCCACCGCCCCGAACCGACCCCGACTGCATCCGAGGTCGCTCAGGCGTTCCTCGCGCAAAGGGAGACGACGCAACGCCTCGCTCGGTGGCGTCCCCACGAGCACACCATCAGCCCGAACCCCGAGGGCCGTTCCGACATCGATCGCACCTGTCTGGACTTCCTCCAGAGGTGGCAGAACCAGCAGTGGGCACTGGTTGGCAAGCACTTCCATGTCAGCGGTGCGACCATGCCGGATCAGAAACGGGCAGTGAAAACCAAACGCCTCTACGGCCGCTTCGCACTCACCTCGTGGTCCGTCGACCGCATCCACCACAAGGGCGCCGCCCTCGCCGAGGCGCACGTCCGCCTGATCGTCAACGACGCGCCGTTCACCGCGGTGATGAAGTGGTTGTATACCGACGGCCAGGGCGGAACCTTCTTCGACTGGCAGGACGGGGGACTCTGGCGACTCTTCCCGTACTGGCCCTCCCTCTTCCTCACCGAGGCGACCTGACCCCATCCCCCCGGAGTGCAGGGCAGCTGGGGGTGCCCTTCCACGCTTCGATGCGCCCTGACCGGCCTACCGACCCCGCCACCCGGGCCCAGCAGACGCAGCACCACCACACTGGCCGAAACGACGCGGCCGCGGCACAGACACGAGTGAGGTGACCGTAGCCGGCGCGGATACGCGGCGTCCGGTCCGGGCGAGGGATCGAGGTCGGCACCGCCTTCACAGGGCGTCGCCGCGTCGACCGCGGTCCACGAGCGCGGATTCCTCCGCAGAGGTCGCGCAGGTGCCGCTGCGGGACCGAGCGGAGTGGGTGGCTGTCTCTGACGAAGTCGCTGCACAGACTCTCTGATCGACTCGAATCCGGAACTCGCGAAAATCTTCCTCCGCCGATGCGGAGAGCCGGTCTTCTTCGTGCCGATGGGGGATCGATCATCGCCGCTGCCGGCGACGGCGCATGCTTGCCGGCGTGCCGATCGGGAAGGATCGTTGATCCCGTTGGCGTCGAGCGGCATCACAGGTGCGTTCGGTCCTGCGCGTGGCCATAAGCTGGCCGTACGGCTCGTGCGGGGTGGGTGACCATTGAACCGGATGTCAGGTCGGGTCAGGGGGTAGGGGCCCTTCCGGCTGCGTCCACGGTATCGAGCAGGTGGCGGGGGTTCTCGGACGAAGACCGCTGCGGACGCTCGGTGTGGACGGGGTCGCCGTGGCCGCGCTGCCCCGTCACCCACGGGTGATACCATTTGGTATATAGCCAGTTGAGGTGGTGAATACGATGTCGGTGGCGTTCGAGAACGATATCGAGCGGCAACTGCGGGCGATCTCCCCGCGCGCGGAACTTGCGCAGCTCGAGAAGATCCGCGCTGTCCTCGCCGCGGTCGAGGCCGGATGGTCGCAACGCGAGATCGCACGCCGTGTCGGAGTGGAGCAGCCCGAGATCAGTCGACTACTGAAGAAGGCTCGTCTGCGGCCGGATATCCGCGAGCGCACCCCTCGTGAGGTACTGCTGCGGTATGCGGTCGGCGAGATCGATCACGAGCAGATGATGGACGAACTCGAGCACTGGGACTACACCTTCGGTGGCCCGCCCGAGGGCGACCCGAACGCCGACGCCTACGTACGCGGGAGCTGGGATCAGATCGAACGCGCGGGGGATCTGCTCAGCGACGACGACTATCAGCGTCTGCTCGAGGTCACCGCGGCGCGGCGGGCGGCGAGCCGCCGATAGTGGAACAGCTGTGCGTCAAAACCCACACCGTTCTCGACTCGTGGTGCGCCCCGGGCGGGATACTCGACACTGGTGGTGACCGGGCATCGTTTCGCCTGTACGCCGACGACCCCCGCCGCCGTCGCACCAAAGATGCGATTGTCGAGGCGTATCTAGCCGAGCAGGACGGCGTCGAGCACGGTGGCCGGTGCGCGATCGTCACCGCTGGCGTTCCCGGCGCCGGTAAGTCCACCGCGATCGAGTCCCGTGGTCTGGCAGGACACGGTTGGTGTGTCCTCGATGCGGATCGGCTCGAGGATCACCTGATCGGTGACGGGCTCGGCCGCGGCGTCTACGACGATCTGCTCGAGATGGTCTTGCCGGATGGTCGCCGGTTGCGTCCGCGGGAGTTGGCCACGCTCGTGCACCGCGAATCCACTGAGATTCTCGACATGGCACGGGAACGCTGTATCAGGGCGGGGGAGAACATCGTCATCGAAGGCACGTTCCGCTGGGACGGTCTCGGCGCGCAGTTGCTGACCGAACTCGGCGGTGCCGGCTATACGGATCTGACCATCGTCGATGTGGAAGTCACCTGCGCCACTGCACTTCATCGCGCGCAGGACAGGTGGTGGACCGGTCGCATCGACCCGGACAACGACCTCGGTGGTCGTTTCACTCCGACCGCGGCGATCACCGATCTCTATCCGCACGGATCGGCGCGGTCGATCTGTGCACGCAATGCACGGGCGGCGTTCGAGCATCCGCTCTCGGCGGTGATCGAGTCGATGACGTTGTTCGTCGACGATTACACGACCGGCACGCATGTGGAGTCGACGGTGACCAAACACAACGGCGTCGTCAACTACGATTCACACACCGCGCCGTAACCGTCCTGGCTTCTGCGGTGTAGCACCGGATGCTCGGGTCACCAGAGCTCCAGTTCCGCACCGACATCTCGCATCCCGTCGGCAGATTCAACGGGGGACGTGTTATTTATGCACGTAAAAGGGAGGATTCGTGTGGTTGTCGCAACACTGCTGGTGGTGATCGTCCAGTGGTGAACATGAGCCGGGGACGGTCGCACCGGGGATTGTCGGTGCTGGTGACCGAGCTTGCCATCGGCGATGGTGAGGTCGCGCCACCGCAGGTCGGCGACATCGGACGCTATTCCCTGTTGTTCATGGAAACGCTGCCGGATGAGGCGGATCCGAGCATCGTCACCGTCGACGTCGATGTCGAGCCTCTCGATGACGGCATCCCGCTGTTCCAGCCGTCGGCTTCTGCGGGTTTCCGGGACGAGGAGCGGTGGTGGGAGTGGCGATTGTTCGTGCGCGGTGACGGGTGGACGGCCACCTGGTACAGCCGGCGCCCCGGGGACCTGACCCCGGTTCTTGGACACGCTGATTCCAGCATCTGCTGGGAAAGCGAGATGATTGAGAACCATGGGACGGAAGAATTACTCCGAGGAGTTTCGGAGGCAGGCGGTCGACCTGTACGAGTCGACTCCTGAAGCGACGATCCGCGGGGTCGCGGCGGATCTGGGTGTCGAGCGCGGCACCATGCGTCATTGGATCGACCAGTACGGCACCGGTAGGAAAAGAGCCGTTGCCGGGGCCGTCACCACCGGCGCACCCCGAACCCGCCCGCGTGCGGGCGATGCCGGTGATGTGCCGGAGACCTCGGACGTCCGGATCGCCCGCCTCGAGGCCGAGAACGCTGCGCTGCGGGCGGAGACGACCAAACTGACCACCGAACGCGAGATCCTGCGTCAGGCGGCCAAGTATTTCGCAGGGGAGACGAACTGGTGAGCCGCTTCCAGTTCGTTGCCGACCACTGCGACACCTACGAGGTGAAGCGGCTGTGTGAGCTCGTCGAGATCGAGCGATCGTCCTATTACGCCTGGCAGCGGGCTGCGCCGTCGAGAGCGGCGCGAGCCGAGGCCGATGCGCGGCTCGCCGAGCGGATCAAAACCGTACACACAGGGGACAACACCTACGGGGCACCGAGGATCACCGCGGAGATCAACGACGGCGTCCCCGCAGAGGAGCGGGTCAACCACAAACGGGTTGCCCGCGTCATGCGCGAACACGGCATCGTCGGGTACCGGCGACGCCGCGCAGTGCGCACCACGATCCCCGAGCCCGCCGATCAGAAGGTCCCCGACCTGGTCAAGCGTGACTTCAGTGCGAGTGAACCCAACCGCAGGTACGTCGGCGACATCACGTATCTGCCCATCGGCGACGGGACCAACCTGTATCTGGCCACGGTCATCGACTGCTATTCGCGGCGTCTGGTGGGCTGGTCGATCGCTGACCACATGCGCACCGAACTCGTCCGTGATGCTCTTACCGACGCGAAGCTCACACGCGGCAGCCTCGCCGGTTCCGTCTTCCACTCCGATCACGGATCGCAATACACAGCAAAGGATTTCGCATCCTTGTGCGCCGAGCTCGGGGTCATCCAGTCGATGGGTGCGGTCGGTACCAGCGCCGACAACAGTCTCGCCGAGTCGTTCAATGCCGCCCTCAAGCGGGAGGTCCTCCAGGATGCCGGCTCCTGGTCCGACGCGGTCACCTGTCGGCGTCGGGTGTTCGCCTGGCTCGTCCGATACAACACACGCCGCCGGCATTCCTGGTGCCGGTACCTGTCCCCGAACGCCTACGAAACCCGGTACGCCGCTACGCTGGTGTCCGCGGCGTAATCCACCACCGTGTCCACGAATCGGGGGTAAGGCCCCCGCTATCGGGCGGCAACGATTGACCGGTCGGATCATCGGGGATCTCGGTTATGCCACCACCGGCTCGGTCACCGGACGGATCCTGCGTGCCCGGATCGTCTCCGACACCTACCGGTTCGTCGAGTCGTCCCCGACCGAACCTTCGCGTCCTGCACGCTGGGTTCCGGTACCGGGCACCCGGCGTTTTCGGGACGTGGCCGCGGCGATCGGGGTGTTCCGGGACGACCTTCGTCTACCGGCGCACCTGGCTGCCGGTGAGGACCGGACCCGTGAATGCGGAGTCCTGGTGGATCTCGACCTCGACGACGTGCCGCCGCCACCGGTGCGGCCTGCTGTTGTTCCGGCCGCGGTGTCCGCGCACGGCCCGGATGTGTGGATCATCGATCGGGAACTGCCGGTGGTGCTCCGCCTGCACGAACAGCAGGTGGTGGGTGAGTACCGGTTTCCGGGCGCAATCCTCCCCGCACCGGCACACCGTCCGCGTTGGGTGCATGCCGACGCCGACGGTTGCTGGGTGGTCGGACGAGACGGAATCTTCCGCTGCACTCTCGAAGAGGCGGCCGTGCGGATCGACGAGCACCGCGTCACCGGATCCGCCGCACTCGACGGGGTGCTGCTGTCCTGGCATCACACCGACGGGCAGAGCGTGCTGAGCATGCGGTGGCCGGACGGGCGGCACCACGACCTCGAGCCCGTCGACGGCCGTATCCACACCGTGCACCCAGGCCCCGACAATTTCCTCGGGCTATTGCGCTCCGGTGCCCACACCGACGACGCGCGCAGCCGATTGTTCACCATCGACCCGAACGGACACCTACACCTGGGCCCGACTCTGCCGGCAGGGACGGGCACAGTCATCGTCGGAGGCGAACCTGCGTGGTTGGTCGATCCCCGAGGACAGTGGGTGCCGATCTGTCCGGATCTGACCATGCGCGAGGTCGAATCCCCTGGGATCAAGGGAAGTTCGGTCGGAACGGTCGGGCCGTGGGTATGGGTCGTGCATCCCGCGGATGATGATCGGAGCATCGAGCCGAACCCGTACAGCGATTGGCACTGTCTGCTGTCGATTCTCGATCCGGTGACCTTCACCCTGCACCGCCGTCTGGTGATTCATTCGCCGTACCCGGAAGTGTCCTACGACGGCGACGGGCGGATCTGGATCGTCGCCGGGAAGGTATGGGTCGTCGACCCACAATCGTCGGAGCCGGCACAGCAGCTGTCCCTCGACCGGTTCCTGGGACGGTAAGCCCGCCTGATCATCTTAAGCAGCACCGGCCGGCCCTCGCCCCGATCGGCACTCAGCTGAACAGCGCAGCCAGCCACGCCGCGGCCGCCGCGGCGCGCCCCCGGGAGGGCTGATGCTGATCCTGCGGTGTCGCAGGTTTCGCGGGTGCGGTGGTGTCACGACTGTGGTCGAAGTTCGACGAGGACTCCGACCTCCTGGAGTGTGCGCCCGCCGGTCCCGGTGCAGATCGGAGTGCAGGGGCCACTGCGGGAGGATCGGTGTAGGAAGCGCACCGGGGCGGTCGTGGCAATCCGTGTCGGAGAAAGCCGACACGGCTCTTCGGGCACCCTGCGGCGTGCCCGGCGTGCCCGGCATACAGCCGCCGTACTGTTCGGTGATGAGCACCGATCACGCGTACGGGGTCTACACCCTCGAACTCGGCCCCTACGACAGCCTCGCCGAACTGCACAGTGAACTGTCCAACCACGCAGGCACCTTCGCCAACGAAGTGGCTGTGACCGCGGACGCCGTCGTGATCTCGATATCGCATTCGGTCATCGCGGTCGACGGACGGTGGTGGGCCTCGGTTGTCACCACGACCGACGAAGGCGTCGATCCCTGATCGTGGTGTTGTCGACCTGTACCCCCTATGGGCTATGAGCAGTTATAGAGGGGGCTGTGCCGTCCCGCGCCCCCGAGCGGTCGAGCGGTCGAGGGGATCCATGTTCGGGGCTGGTGCTGTCTGAATCGGATGGTCCTTCACCTCACAGGTGCCGGTGCCCAGGGTGTGTCGCCTGTGCGGTGCCATTCGACGGGGCGGCCGTCGACTCGGACCAGGCGTGGGTCGAGCCAGAAAGTAGCGTCGGGATCCCATCCGGCCAGGACACTGGCCCCGGTGTGGGCGGATAGCGGGAGCGCCCGCCCGGGGGTGGTGAGATAGCCGAGGACGGTCAGGTGCACCGCGTCGTAGTCGGCGCTCACCGCTGCCCAGTCCGGCAGGTACCACTGCAGATGTTTGCCGGTGGCCTCGTACCAGTCGGAGCGCCGCGACGCCGGTACTGCGAGGGGGTACGCGTCGACGAGTCGAGTCCAGGCGGCGGGGCCGGTGATCTCGTAGATTCGCGCCGCGTCGTCGACATGCACCGGCCACACCCGGGCGTGGCGACCGTCGGAGTTGTCGTCTTCGGCGAGCAGCAACTCCACCGCACCCAGATTCTGCCGTGCGCGGCTGGTGACCCGGACTCTGCTCGGGACCGGGGTCGACCACCACTCGCCGCTGATCTGTCGCTCGGGTTCGGCGTCCAGAAAGCGCCGGAACCGATCCTCGGCGTCGAGGACATGCCGCCGCCAGGCCGGCAGGTCGGCGTCCTGGTCCTGGTTCGCCCAGAACGTCTCGGACCATTCCTCGGTGGAGTTGTAGCGCTTCTGCACTGCTCGTTGGCATGTCGGATCCATCGGCGTACTCCACCACCGGGCATGCTCGCAGGCCAGCACCGCCTCGACGATCGGTCTCGAGGCGGTGACGATAGCCGGATCGGCGAACCAGAGGTCCTCCTCGTCCGGGGGTTGCCAGTACCGCGCGAAATCCGTTGCCCGGCCCAATGCTTCGAGTACGTCGAGCTCGGACAACTGCGCGACGGTTTCAACGTCGACGGCGGCCAGGACGTCGAGGGCATCTGCCTGGGTGAGTGGCTCGAGATAGTTGCTCGCTCGCTCGTCGGTGCTGCACGCATAGCCCAGGTGGGCGGCGAACCGTCGGCCCCGCGGTGCGGCCAGCACGTGCCGGGCGGTATCCATGCCGACAAACCTACCGCCACGTCCACCAGGGCAGACCCTGTCTCGAGGCAGTGAAACGCTAGGGTGCGGTATGCCGGAAATCGCGCGCCGGCGGCGCACTCAGCCGCCCCCGCCGCACATCGTCTACCAGGCGCTGATCGACCCCGACCGTGATCCGGCTCGTCCGTGGTTGATGCTGCACGAGGACGAACAACGCCCCGAGGTCGTCGAGACGATCGAGCCGGATCTGGTGGTGTGGACCTCGATCTGGCCGTGGCGCGACGATGCTCGGATCCGGTTCGAGCTCTCCGGATCCCGGCGCAGCGACACCACCGTGTGCTGGACACTGACTGTCGACGAGCCGGTACCGGACGACGAGACGATCCTGCGGATGCGCAAGCGCGTGAACGAGCTCATCAACGCGAACCTGCGTTTCACCTTCGGGCAGTAGCTGCGCGCTCTCACCTCGAGGTCCCGTGCACGAGGTTGTGATGGCAACACGCGGGCCCACGATCTCGCCACGGTCTCGATGAGATCGTGGCAGGCTCTGGGTTCGTGTGGACCACGGACAGTTTCGTGCAGGATGTTTCGGCCGGCGCGTGGGTGCACGATGCACTGTCGCGATTCGCGGACGGTCACCACGGCCACCTGGTCGGTGATGTGGTGCCGCCAGTGTTCGAGGCCTACGCCCGCGTCTTGCATCCGGCTCATCGGCGGACCGGTCCTGCAGCCGGGGACGTCGAGCCGGTCACCTGGGGTGAGGTGGCGGAGGCGAACGGCCGCATCGCGCATCCGTTGATGGAGTGGGATTTCCTCACTGCCGCGCCCCACCGCGGCCAGGGACAGTCGGGGCTGTGGGACGAAGGACCGCTGATCGGCGGCTTGGACGGTGCGACTGCCCGGGCCTTGATCGCCGTGCTTGCGTCCTTCACGACGACTGCGGACCGGTGCTGGTTCGCGATCTGGGAAGGACACAGCATCCTCGATGATGTGCGTGACCGCGCCGGACGTATGCAGGCGGGGTGGATGGGGATGTTCGTGATCGCCGATGCGATCACCGCAGGCGGCAGCCGGTTCCGCACCTTGCTCTCGCCGAATCTGTGGTGGCCGCAGGACCGCGCGTGGTGCGTGGCGACGGATATCGACCTGATGGCCAGCTACGTGGGCGGATCCAGACAGTGTGTCGAGGCGATCCTTGAATCACCCGATCTGGAAGCGTTCGAAGTGGCGGTCGAGATGAGCGTTCAGTGGGACAGCGACACCATCAACCCGCGCCCGGAACGCTCCTGAGTCCGGACGGCACTCGGGTTCGTAGAGCGATGCCATCCAGCCTGCGAGAAAGCGGATTACAGACTGATGGTGGAGCAGCCCAGAGGAGATATGTCTCCAGGCTGGAGAACACGTTTCCGGAGACGTCGCCGCTGATCTCCGACGCATTCGCGACTCGAGTCCACGCCCAGCGACCGGGACCGCAATGATGTCGTCATGCCCCGTGTGGACCCGTGGAACGAAGACAGCTTGATATGGCGCATACCTACGGTCGACAGCGAATCCGGACCGATCGAGGGGCCAACTATCGACCCCCGGGTCGGTGGTTCAAAGCTCTCGCCGCCGTCGGCCGAGATCTGCGTTGCCTTCGGTACGGACGGCACGTGGACACGGACAAGCTGGTGTGGGACTTGTCGATCAACGGTGACTACTACGTCTTCGTCGGCTGGCAGAGCATTCGAGGGATCGGCGGGTTCAACACCGGTGGAGGGTTGACCATGGACGCCTCATTCAGTGAAGCCGCCGCCTGGATCGCAGAAGTCGTTCAGGACAACCTCGCGGGATACGAGTTCGTGCAATGGCCCAGCCGAGGCAGTCATGTGCTTGTTCCTCGATTACGGCCGGCAGAGGCGGTCTGGATCGATCCGCACGGCGATGCGGCGATTTGTCCGATCGGCATACTGTATGACCACTCTGACCGGTGGCGTGTTACTCCGGGCTCGGCGTAAGCCGTGTCCAAAACCCAAGGAGCGAAGGTCACGGTCTTCCTCGAGTTCGAGACCTCATTCGCCGCGATTTAGTGAGACTGCTCGACATCCCTTCGCGTTATATGCGCCCGGCTAGGCTGCGGATGTGGCCAGAGCAGTGTGGTGGGTTTCAGCATTGGTCGCGTTGGCTTTCACGGTGTGGGTGGGGATCTCGTGGTCGATGGCCGACGTGTCGTTGTCGTGCTCGAAGATCGGTGAAAGCCAGTCCTGGTTCCGGTGTGAAGACCGCCTGGTCCACGTGCTGGGGATCTGGCCTCTGGTCGGCCTGGGATTGTTGCTCGCGCTCCCGCCCGTGGTGGCGGCATTGGCCATGCGGAGGTGGGTTTCCTGGCTCGTTGTCGCCGTGCTCGTTGGTGTGGCCATCACTGGGTTGGCGAACTGGACTTCCTTCTGGGGATCGCTGCTCTTCGCTGTTCTGCTCGTAGCCCTGGGAGCGGTCGCGGCCGCGCGGCAAGGCCGCCCCGCGCCGGGCAACTCCCGAGAGCGGTCTGTGGCAGTGACGTGATGACAGGGTTGACGACGTTTTTCTGGGTTGGTCATTTGTCAGGCATGCGTTAGCTGTCGAGGGCTTCGTCAGCGGACGGCCCTACGTTTCAGGTCTACGAGGACGCCGGGCCTCTTCGCTCACGGTCATGGTGCGCCACGTAGTGTTCGACCCTACCGATCGGGAGCTGTTCAGTGAGCAGCGGCAACGCTTCGATTGGAGCCTGCTGCAGAACGGCCATGTCTTCCGTTACAACACCGGCTTCCAGTTCGATAGTGCCTGCGTTCGGCTCGGCGGCTTGGGATGTCTCGTGCACCGCATCGACGTCGGCGAGATCAATCGCAGTGGGCGGTCAGCGACGGCCGGGCGCGTTGTCAGCGGAAGTGTCTGTGGTGTCGATGAACAACTGCATCATCTCGAAGGACCGGTCGGCAGCATCGTCGATGGTGAAGATCCGGTCGAGGAGTTCTTCGACGGGCAAAGGCTTGGGTATTTCCCGGTACTGGTTGTCGACGCGACCGATGCGGAGACGAGTGCTGGTGTCGATGCAGTCCAGAACGGATCGGACGGCCTCGCGTCCCGCCACCCAGGAATTTGTTCCCATCGCTTTGAGTACGTCGGCGATGGACACCCAGTCGCGTATCGCGCGTCGTTCGGCCAGCAGCAGTTCTTCGAGGGTGTTCTGGTCGGGCATAACGGTCTCTTCCTGAGCGACGACGGACGGCAGTATGTACCCGGCCGAGGATCATTCGTCCCATACGGCGGTGAACTCGTACCACGGGCCGTCGAGGTGAGCCGCGTCGATCCGGTCTATTCCCGAACGGTCCGGAGGAGGTCCTGCCGGCGAGTAGATCCAGCCGCCGGAGGTGGTCAGAAAATTCTGATCGGCGTCGTAGAAGTACACAGCCCCGTTCTCGCGTCGCTCGACCCGGGACATCGTGTACGGCCCGACGGGCACCCCGAACACGGCAGACTCCGGTGAGGACAGCACCGTGTGGACGGCGGCGTCGAAGTCGCTGCGTGAGGACTCGAACGACGGCGACGGAACCCCCAGAACAGCCACCGTCGCGGCGATCACCGTGATCGGAGCAGCCGCGATCCACCACGACCACCGCCGGTCCCGCCCGATCACCAACGCGGACTTGACCACCCACACCAGACCGACGACCACCAACAGAGCCCCGAAGACCAGGACGACCATCGAATTGGTGAAGGCATCGACGGTGTGCCTGTGGCCCGGCCACCAATCCAGCAGGGCGAACACGATTCCGGTGCACAGCAGTACCGACGTCACTGCCACGATCAGCCCCGGTGGGCGTGCCGGGCGGCCGATCGGATCACGCAACACCCACGGCTGCCGCGGCGCCGGTGGCGTGTCATCGCCGTTCATGAGTCGAGTTTTGCACGTCAGCGCACCGAGTCATGTTATCTGGACGCGACTGGAATGGGTGATCCGCGTTCGGGAATATGCCTCGAACACGGTCCGCTGCATCGCTTCCGCCAGAGCGAATCCTGACCGTAGACGAGCACCCGGCACGACCGCGGTGTGGCAGGGTCGGATACGTGAGTGAGCACAGCGGCTCTGGTCCCGGCGACCGGCAGCAGATGAATCGCCATGTCGACCCGAACTCGCAGTCGCTGGTGTGGCGGGTCGACGACGTACTCGACGACACCACCCCCGGCGACTGGATCACCGAGGCCCTGCCGCGCTTCGAGTACACCGTCGGATCGCTGGTGCCCTCGATCTACACGCTGTATTCCCGGGTGCTGCACCCTGCTGCCCGGATCGATCCCGACACCGGGCAGCAGGTTCGGGTGCGCTGGGCCGAGGTCGCCGCCCGCACCGGCGGTGTGATCCACCAGAGCGTCGAGTGGGGCTCACTGCTGCAGGCCGGTATCCATCGCGGGGTCGGGGAGGGCCGCGACCTCGTCTGGCACCAGGAACCCGACGAAGGTGATATGCCGGAAGAGCAGTTCGCGGCCCTGGCCGAGGTTCTCGTCGAGCACACCAGCACCCTGGACGATTGCTGGTTCGGGTTCTGGGAAGGCCGCGCGGGTCAAGCCCTGCACCTTCCCGGACCGCGGGTCCGCATCCCGCACCGGGACAACTTTCTGGTGCACGGCACGGTGCGCGATGCGGTGCGCACCCTGGGCTCGTGCGGGCCGAACCTGTGGTGGCCGCAGGACCGGGCCTGGTTCGTCGCCACCGACATCGACCTGATGTCCACCTATATCGGCTCGTCCACCGACTGCGCCCTGGCATTGGCGGCGCACCCGGAGCTGGAAGTCATCGACACCAGCAGCCGTCGGAAGGTCACCTGGGACAGCGACGAGATCAACCCGCTCCCACCGCGCCCGTACGGGCAGTAACCCGCGATGGTGACCTACACTTCGGCGCACCCGGTTCCACCTGTGAGACGACAATCGTCCCTCGTCCGAGACCGGTTGCACACGCTGGCCGACATGATGATCATCGGTCGTGAGGGGCCGGCCGGGCACGGGAAAATCCTCGTCTGGATTGTCGCAACCGATCTGGACGGCGGCCAGTGGAATGTGCGCAGGTGCGCTCGGCGCCCCGTTCGGAACCTCTGCTCCGCAGGCCGCACATCGGTTACATCACCGGATTTCACACGCGTGGTTCTTCTACGCTGTAGGGGGCACGGTCGGAGGGTCTATGAGCATTCGAATAACGTCGAAGACACCGGACGACGAACCGGGGACCACGTTGTTGCCGGTTCGCGATCGAATCGACGAAGACCTACGCGACCACCCAGCGGTCAGGCTTGCGCGCGAAGCAGTCCCAGCGATGTACCGCACCGCGAGCGGAACGCGATTCGGTCCAGTCCGGCTCATCGAGCGCAACTGCGATGTCGCCGTCGTATTCGCCGCGGATACGACTCGTTGCGTGGTTCTTGTGCAGCCAGGCGACGATTCGCCGGAGGCATCTCTCATCCTCGAGGTGCCCAATCCCGGCGTTGGATTCGATCGCTCGTTTCGGACGTCGTACTTGCAGCGGTTGAAAGCCCACCAGTCCGGTGATCCATCCGGAGCGGAGAAACCACCGGAGTTCGGCTGGATGGCATTGGCCGGAATCGCTGCCGACGGCGTGTCTCGGTTCGAAGTGAGGTCTTCGCTCGATGCGGACACCGGAGGTGTCGGCGCCGATGGTGTCGTCCTGTCGGTGCTCCGGGCGCGGTGGCGGGAGAAACTGCACGTCGCCGTAACCCTGGCCAGTGGCGAGACCGTCCCCATCCATCATCCAAGCCTGCGATCACCACGTTGAGCCGCATCAGGACAGCAGCCGGTGCTCTCGCGCTACGACCTGCGCACCGGCACCCCGGTCGGGATCGTCTCGAGTTGCCGTGGCTTGATCCGATCATCGGTGCATCGGCCGGTGACACGGTCTATACGCTGGGGAGCGTCGCCTGGAAACCCCGAAGAATCAGCTACGACGCAGTAGAACGTGAGAAGGGTGCGGTTGTTCTTCAAGTACATCCGGACGAGCGAAGCATCGGGTCGTAAGGTCGAGGCATTGGATTGAAGTGTGCTCGTCCGGTGGCGCCTCGGCCGAGGTCGGCGCTGGCGATGGACACTGCGACAGCAGCCCGACGGGCCCCGATGTCCCAGAGTTGTTCCGTTGAACACGAGGTCCTCGGAGGGGTCGACCTTCGGAGATGTCTGCCTCGGTGTGGTTGCCGCTGAACGTGATCCGATCGGTGCTACTGCCCGGGTCGTTCTGATGTTGTTGCGGGTGTGTGGGTGGAGGCGAGGTCGGTGAGGTCCCGCAGGCTTTCGGAGGTGTCGACGGGATGCCACTGGCCGAGGGGTCGGGGGGTGACGGAGATGTCGATGAGGTGCTGGTCGGGGAACATGGTGGGTGCGCCGACGGAGATGCCGGGGGTGAACGAGATGGTGATGGTGCCGGAGGACAGGGTTCTGCTCGTGCTGATCTGTATGCCGGCGTCGGCGGGTTCTTCGCGAACCCATCCATTGCGTTCCAATCCGATCAGTGCGGCGGCGGGTACGTGCAGGCGTTCGAAGCGGGTCAGGCGCAGGTCGGTGCGGTCCGGCCCGATGGCCTGGTGCACGGTGCGGTGGAGTTGTTCGAACGGCTGCGCCACCTCGAATCGGGTGCGCCACGCGGGGAGGGTGTCACCGAGTTCGCAGGGGTGCACGAGTCCGATGACCTCCTCGTCGCTGGCGGAGACCACGGTGTCGTCGAGGTCGTGGAAAGTGTGGTCGTCGGCGATGTAGAAGGCTGCGCGTAGATGCTCGCCGGTGGGCTCGTAGACGCCCCACACCAGTCGCCGCACGAGGTGGACCAGCAGCGGGTGGTCGACGAAGAAGTCGGTGAATTCGATTGCGGTCCAGCGTCGGCGAATGACCATCGCCTGCTCGAGGCGGGCGATCTGATCGCCGGCGACGGCCTTGAGACTCTTGCGCAGCGCGGTGAACCGGGCGTATGCGGTCGGGGCGAGGTCGGGGTCGTCGCCGGCGGCGGGTTTGGGCAGTGTCTTGCGTATGCGGCCGGTGGTGTCGTGGAGGATCGGGCGGAGGTGTTCGTCGAAGTCGAGGATGAACGAGCGCGGCCCGTAGTCCAGGTGCAGCGCGTCGGGGGTGTCGAGGTCGAAGGTCGGGACGAGACGGTCGCCGAGTTGGTCGGCGCTCAGGCCGAGGTCGACGGCGATCTGCTCGATCTTGTCCTGCGCGGCGGTTTTCAGGGCGGGGAATGTCAGTTTCTCGGAGATGGCGTGCAGGTGCAGCAGGGCGGTGTCGGTGCCGATCTGGGCGAGGGCGTCGAGGCCGGCGACGGCGCGTTTATGGGCGGATTGGCCCGGCCAGCTGCGGATCAGGGGGCTGAGCATGGTCACGGTGTCGTCGTCGCCGACGAGTGCTTGCAGGGTGAGGATCCATCCCTGCGCCGCCGGATATCCGGCGTGGCGCCACTGCTCGAACAGCGCCCGCGCCCACTGCGCCAGCGTGGGGGCGTCGAGTTCGCCGATCACCTGCTCGATACCGGCGTACATCACATCGGGCTGGCACAGTGCCGCCATCAGGCACAGATTCGTGGTGGCGTCGAGCGGCAACGCGTTATCGCCGCCGCGTGCGTGGAGGGGCGGGAGCAGTTCCGGGCGCAGCCACGACGGTAGGGCCGGCATGCGGGCGGGCAGCCGCAAGACCGGGTCGGTGGTGAGTAGGGTGTCGATCACCTCGGCTGCCTCGCGTCCGTATCCGGCCGCGGCTGATCGGATCGTGTCGCCCCAGCCGATGCTGTGCAGATACAGCAGGGCGGTCTCCGTAGCCGCGCGCGGCGGTCCGGGGGTACCGACCGCGGCGGGAATCAGATCGTGCGCTGTGGTGGGGGCGTGCCGCTCCAGCCACTGCTGCGCCGCAGCACGGGTGGGGCGGCGGGTGCACCAGGTGGCCATGAGCGCGGCGATCTCGCCGCCTTCGACCGGCAGCAACGCCTCGAGGTGGCCGACCGGTGTGGAGCGCACCGCCGCGAGCACGTAGCCGATCGCTTCGGTGTCGAACCGGCCGAGGATTCGTTGCAGGTCGGGTAGAGCGCGCCACACGAAGCCGGGTTGTGCGCCGTCGAGATAGGGCCGGATCATCTCGACCGGGGCCTGCGAAAAGGTCTCGACCCTCAGACCTCGAGGATGCCGCAGATAGGCCTCGATATGTGCCCGCCAACCCGATCCGGGCCCGATGGGATAGCGGGGCGCAGTCTGCGTCCACCGCTGTCGTTCCCCGGCGCGCCAGCGCGTGCGCACCGGGGTGGGGGAGGACTCGACCGAGACGGTGACCGGTTTCGGTCGGCGATAGCCCACCCACGGGGGCGAGGCCAGCAGCGCCGGCACCCGGCCGGCCGGGACGTCCGCAGGCACTGCGGTGTCAGGGGTATCGGGGGACAGTTCGGGGTGGGTGCGCAGATGGTCGTCGCGCAGGCGCTGGAGTCCGCGTTCGGTGAACAGGCGCAGTGCCCGGCGGGGGAAGCGGTCTGCGGCGGCGAGCACCGAGCGTTCGACGTTCTTGCGGCCGAGGCGGTCGAGCAGCAGAGCGAACGCCTCGTCGGTGGGCATGTGCGACAGATAGTCGTAGATCTTGTAGCGGTTGGCGGCCGAGACGTTGCCGTCGGCGATTTCGGCGAGCAGCGGCGCGCACGCCGGCCCCAGATGACAGACCAGACTGGGCAGGACCGCTTTGCCGGTGCCGAGCATCCAGATCAGATGCCCGCGGTCGTGGCCGGCGTCGATCGATGCGTCGATGAGCGCGTCGAGCTGGTCCATCGTGGTGATCGATCCGAACAGTGCCTGCCGGTAGCCGTCGAGATCGCTCCAATGATTACGCGGGGGGATCGCCGCGATGGCCGCGTCGACCCACTCCTGCCGGGATGGGAGCAGGTAGACGATCATGGCGTCGACCGCCCGGGAGCGACCCCGCAGCTGCGCGAATGTCTCCACCAGGGAGGTGTAGTCGTCGTCCGGCAGGGCGGCGACCAGACGCCGCAAGCCGATATGCGGCTCCCACGGCCGGAAACCCACCATGTGCCCGCCGCGACAGCGGGTCGTCACGACGGGGCCTTGGATCATGTCGGGGGCGACCGCGCCGATGGCCGGGGATCCCTCGTAGGCCGGCCGGCCATCGGAGGGGCTCGACCGTGCCACCCCGAGCTGCGTCATCGATGCCACCAGTTGCGCTGCCCCGGCGACCTCGAATCGGGTGACCCACAGATCCAGCAGGTCACCGGTGGCCGGGAAGTCGCTGGTGGCACACACCAATGTCGCGATCACCGCGTGCCCGAGCACATCCGGTGCTCCGGCGAGAGCGGCGCGCCCGTGGGCGACGAGGGCCGGATCGGAATCGGGATTGTCCAGCGCCGAGGCAATGAACTCTGTTGCGTCGTCGTAGGTCCTCACGGCCCGGGCGGCGGCGTCGGCGGACACCCGCTCGCGTGGAGCCGGGCCGAGTCCTCGGATCGGCAGGGCTGTGCCCCACCAGCGAGTCGGTACAACCCAGCGGTCCTCGTCGGTAGCGGTGTCCATGCCGGCGATTGTTACCGACGGTCCCGACACCACGTCCGACGGCGTGCCACTGAGACAAATACAGGCCTGACATCAGGTGAGGTGTCGGCTCCAGAAAGTGTCGTCTGCCCAGCTGTCCGGGATGCCCATGCCGGCCAGGTTCATCCGGGGACGGGTGTGGAGCAGCTCATGGAGCCGCCGCGCCCAACTGCTGCGCGGAGATACGGAGTCGAGCGCGGATTGCAGCGATACCAGCACGGGGTAGAGACGCTTTCTCGACCGTGCAGGAAGGGCGTGAGGTCCCTCCAACCACGAGATGGTCCGGGAGCTCGGGATGGCGGGGTAGACACCGAGACCGACATTCCACAGTCGCCCGTGGTGAGCGCAGATGTTGCGCACCCGCACGTAGGTCTGCAGCCAGGACTCCAGCACTGGCGCGGTCAAACCGAGACTTGCCGCGACTGCGGTCCGGTCGGCGCGCCGACTCAAGTTGCGGTAGGTAGTGGCCAGCTGTCCGATCGTCAGTGTCTCGACCATGAGCCAGGACGGCGGAAGCTCCGGTGTGCGATAGGTGGTCAGGTAGTGCTCGAGCGCCGAGCGATGGACCAACGAGTCTTCCCCCGCGTCGGGTGTGCCACGCAATCGATCGTCGCAGGTGTCCTGGACGATGTTCAACAGCTTGGCGTGCTTGCCTCGGTGATGGAAGTGGTCGGAGTCGGTGTACCAGTGCGGGTCGTCGTAGGTGGTCGACATATGGTCGGTCAATGCCGCGCGGACAGCGACTTCCACGCGCTCGAGCGCATCCATCACCAGCAGCCGCAGAGCCCTGTCGAAGACATAGAGATCAAGCACATCATCGAACGCCGTGCCCTCACGGAATAAATGATCGGCTCCCCCGTCCTGGAACGGGATCGTGTAGGGCGAGAGCCGGTAGTAGCCGATATGACGCAAATAGCGGCGGGCCCGATCGGGGTCGGGGATCTGCAAGCCGCGCTCGGCGAGGCGATCGACAAGCTCGTCGAGGCTCAGCGGTGGCTTGTCATAGTCCAACAACCCCCGAGGTCGCAGAGGGCGCGGGGCACGTGGCGGCCGGACCATGTACGCGTTCCCTCCCTGTGCCCGGACAAAGAAAATCCCCCAAGTGCGCATCGTGGAGAGGCGTGGGGGATGTGGTGCCATCAAGGCTAGCATGGGTATGGAGCGACGTGCATGTCGAGGACAGTGGCAACTTCGACAATCCCGGTTCCCCCGAAAAATGGCAGACCGTGCGCGTCCGGCCCGATCCCGTCGATGTGGCAGTAGCCCTGCGGACAGGGTAACCCCGCGCCCGGTGGTGTCGTGGTCTTGGTGCGTCCCTCGGTCTTTGCGGCCGGTCGTGATGAGGTGCTGTTCCTGCGCACCGTCAGCGGTGTCCTGGTCCTCGCGTGTTGTCGGTGGGGGGACGGCGAATGCCGATCCCGGGGCTTCACGTCGAGATCGGTGAGTGTTTATCGAATGAGGCTTGATCGAGCATCGCGCCTATCATAGCCCCGAATCCCGCTACCAGTACGTGGGCCTGTGTTACTGGGAGCCACCAGCAGTCCCACTTCACGGTCGGTCCTCCGGCGGCAGGATCGGATTCTTCTGCCGGCCAGCGTTCGGTGACATCGGCACCGGGAGTGTTCATCCGGTAGTAGTGCCGCACGGCGATTTCGTCTCTCATGGGCCGCAGGTCGTATCTCTGTACCCCTACGTGCCGCACCACGTGCCCGTGTCTGCCGGTTTCCTCGAACAGTTCGCGAACGGCGGTCTGTTCGGGGGACTCGCCGGGTTTGATGGTTCCGGCGGGCACCTGTACGCCGGTAACCGTCATCGGTAGGTCGCGGTGGGTGAACACCAGAAGGTGATGGGCGTTCCCCCAGTGATATGGACACCAGTTCCTATGCGGCAGCGGCCAGCGTAGCCGATCGCTTCTCGAATTCGATCGGACAGCTCTGACCGAGAGCGGAATGTCTCCTTCTCGTGTTGTAGCGCGTGACCCAGCGGAACACGTCGGCGCGCGCGTCACCTGCACTGTTCCAACGCTTCCGACCCTGTAACGTCTCCCGTTTCAACGTCGCATTGAACGACTCCGCCGCAGCGTTGTCCGCCGATGTTCCGACCGCGCCTCGCGAGCGGGTCACCCCCAATTCACGACACACATCGACGAAGTCGGTCGAGGTGTATTGGGTCCCGTTGTCGCTGTGAAAGATTGCGCCGTCCAACCCACCGGCACCGCGCACCGACGCGGCCGCCCGCAGCGCATCGGTGACCAGTTCGGTGCGCATATGATCGCCGATCGACCACCCCGCCAAACGCTTGGAGTGCAGATCCAATACCGTTGCCAGGTACAGGAATTTGCCGTCACCAACCGGGAGGTAGGTAATGTCCCCGACGTAGCGGGTGTTCGGTGTGCTCGCGGTGAAGTCCCGCTGAATCAAATCCGGGACCGCAGCCGCGTCCGGGTCGGGCACGGTGGTGCGCACCGGTTTGCGCAGATGCACCCCAACAATCCCGTGCTCGCGCATCACCCGCTCGACCCGTTTGTGGTTCACCTCGAGTCCGGCCTCCCGCAGCTCCGCGGTCACCCGTGGGGACCCGTAGGTGCTGTCGGAGTCGGCGTGGATAACGCGGATCTGCTCGGCCAACTCCTGATCGGCGCGGGCGCGTTCGGCCCGGGCCGGCGCCGAGGCCCGCCACCGGTAGAAACCGGAGCGGGACACCTCGAGGATCTGGCACAGCCACTTCACCGGGAAGGTGTCGCGGTGGTCGTCGACGAATTGGAAGCGGCTCACCAGTTCGTCTCGCCCGCGAAATATTTCGCGGCCCTGCGCAGGATCTCCCGTTCGGTTTCGAGCTTCCGGATCTGCGCTCTGAGCTGCTTGTTCTCTTCTTCCAACACGGACTCGGACGATACCTCGCGCCCCGACCTCAGCGTCCGGGGCGGATGTGTGGCCTCGGATGTACCGGTTCGTTTACGTTCGGCGCGTACCCAGTTGCGTAAAGTTTCTCGGCTGATCCCCAGGTCCTTACCGATGCCCTCATAGGTGTGGTTCGGGTCGGACAGGTACAGCGCGACGGCATCGGCCTTGAACTCTGCCGAGTATGCCTTCATCGCCATCAGTGACATCTCTTCCTCTGGATCCTCACGATCCAGTGTTCACGATGTCCTCACTTCAGGGGGAACCCCCGACGTCGTCTTCCGAGCCATGGTCGCGGACCAATCATCACTTATAGACCTCGCTGCTTGACAGAGGAGCTAGGGACAGACCCGACTGGGGTCAAGGCCCGACTACATCTCACCGGCGGTGTCGCGGTTGTCCGTGGGTCTGTCCAGATAACGGTGTAACTGGTTGATTTGTCGTTACTTTCGTCCGGTGGACAGGCGTCCGTCGAAGGTGATTTCGAAGGCGTTCAGTGCTGCCTTCCAGCGGTTGGACCAGCGTTGGCGGGCGGTGCCTTTGGGATCGAGGCTCATGATGGCCAGGTACACGCATTTCAGGGCCGCGGCCTCGGTCGGGAAGTGACCGCGAGCCTTCACGGCTCTCCGGATCCTGGCGTTGACACTCTCGATGGCGTTGGTCGTGTAGATGACCTGCCTGATGGCGTTGTCGAACTGCAGGAACGGCACGAACTCGGCCCAGGCGTTGGTCCAGAGCCGGATGATCGCGGGATAGCGTTTCTCCCATTTGTCGCTGAACTCGACGAACCGGTCCAGCGCGGCCTGCTCCGTCGGCGCGGTGTACACCGGTTTGAGGTCCTTGGCGATCTCGGCCCAGTCCTTACGAGAGGCGTAGGCGTAGGTATTGCGAAGGAGGTGCACCACGCAGGTTTGCACAATGGTCTGCGGCCACACCTGCCCGATCGAGTCGGGCAGATACTTCAGACCGTCGCACACGGCGATCAGAACGTCTTGCACACCACGATTTTTCAGCTCGGACAACACCCGAAGCCAGTACTTCGCTCCTTCCCCGTCGCCGTGCTCGCCGGCCCATAACCCCAGAATGTCGCGGGTGCCGTCGGCAGTGACCCCCAGCACGACGTAGATCGGCCGGTTGGCCACATTACCGTCGCGGATCTTGACGTGAATGCAGTCGATGAACAACACCGGGTACACAGGATCCAACGGCCGATTCTGCCACTCGGCCATGCCGTCCATCACCCGCTCGGTGATCGTCGAGATCGTCTGCTTGGACACCTCGGCGCCGTACACCTCGGCCATGTGCGCAGAGATTTCACCGGTGGTCAACCCCTTGGCCGACAGCGAGATCACCATGTCCTCCACCCCGGTCAGCCGCCGCTGCCGCTTCGCCACGATCTTCGGCTCGAAGGAGGAATCCCGGTCCCGAGGCACGTCGAGCTCGACCGGACCGGCCTCGGTCAACACGGTCTTGGCTCGCCTGCCGTTGCGGGAGTTGCCGCTGCCCCTGCCGGCCGGGTCGCTCTTGCCGTAGCCGAGGTGGTCATCCATCTCGCCCTCGAGCGCGGACTCCACCACCAGCTTGGTCAGCTTCGCCAACAACCCACCGTCGCCGGTCAACTGCAACCCTTCGGCCCGCGCTTGCTCGACCAGCTCCTTCAGTCGCGCATCGCTGACACTCGGCTGAACTGAGTTCGTCTCTGCCTCACGATCAATCACATCAGTCATGGTGGCGTATCTCCTTTCAGAGTTACACCGTTGTTCTTACAGTCCCTTGTCCGTGGCTGTGGGTGATCCGGTCGGTGTTGGTCTTGGTGGTGAGGTGTGCCCGGACCGGTAGTGCCGGTTGACGAACCGGCGGCGGTGCCGGTCGAGTACGGCCGCATTCTGCCGGTCCCGGTCGCTTTGTTGCCGGGTGTGGGCGTGACGCTCGGCGGTGTGGTGGTGTTCGAGGCGGTCGGCTGCACGGGTCGCCGACTCGTCGTGCAGGACGCGTGCGGCGGTGCGGTCACAGGTGATCAATATTTGCCGGCAGGCCGAATGAATCGGAGAGCCCTGCTCGAGATCACGCGGCAGGTGCTGTTCGAGCAGCCCCAGCGGGACACGTAGGAGACGGTAGTGGGCCCGCAGCATTGTTTCGATGATGGGGGGTACGGGCATGATTCAGTGCCTTTCGTTCGACGGTCAGGTCCTCGGTTCGGAGATGTCGGGTTCCGTTGCAGGGATGCGAACCTGGGGCGCCTTCGATACTCAGGTGCCTGGACACTCAGGTGCCTGGACTCTTGCACCGAGCCGGCGGGACCGGATGAACGCTGCACACATCCGCACTCCTCATGACGGCACAGAACTGCCACGAGGGCCCTTGCGGTTCGACTATCGATGATGCTCGAGACTGTTCGGCTCGGGTGTCACGCTTTCGTGCATGTCCTCGTACGCTCGGTCGGCGGCGAGCGTGGGCTCGATGAGCAACAGACGTAGGCAGGTTCCGTGCCGGCCGAAAACGTGGATCTGGTTGCGTGGTTGATCCGGTGCCGGTCCGACGAGGTCGATGCCGTCGGGGGGATCGATACTTCGTTGCGAGATGCTCAGGGCATTCCAGTCGAAGGCGATCCGTTCGGTTCGTCCCAGGCGGTGGGTCAGTGCGCAGACCAGGTCGTGGAGTTCGACGGTGAGGTTGCCGCCCCGTGGCCACCAGGCGCCGTCAACGCTGGTGGAACGGTCATCAGGGTCGCGCAGAAGCAGCCGCACCGTGCGGGTCGGCACATCGAAGGGCTGTCCACCATCGGCGGTGGCCTGGAAACGCCGCAGGTCACCGTTGGTGAACGGGCGTCGCGCCGGGCTGGTCATGTTCCTTCTCCCGCTTCAGGTTCGGATCGAGGCCGGTATCGGCATCCGACGTCCGGGTCAGCGGCCATCGACCGGAACCGATAGCCCCGGCAGTCGCCGCGGAGTCGCCGAGGCCCGGCGGGATAACGAGAAAAGGATCGATCCAAGCGAATCCGGGCGTGGTGCAGCGTCATCGTGACGCTCCTGACTGGGCCGCGGGGCGGCCTGCTCATATCGACGGCGCCGACGAGACCGGGAATGGTCTCGCACTTCAGGCCCCGGCACCTCGATCCTACGCTCACCGGGGCTGGGCGGCCGGTGACCTGGGCACACCCGAGTAAGTCACGCGCCGGTAACGGCACCGGAGGCACCCTCGGCCGCAGACCGCACCGGCCGCAGCGAGCCGGGGGGCGAGCTGTTCACGGGTGGCTCGGGGGTGTGCGTCGACGTGGACGCCTGCCCGGCCGGGCGGCGGTGTTGCGGTGCGGCCGATGGTGGCCGGCCACCAGTGAGCACGGCAGTTCGTCGTCGCAGCGCACGCCGCATTCCGGCAGCGGGCACCGGTGGTCGGGCAGATGACGGTGACAGAAGTAGTTGCCGCATCCGGCTTCGTCGTCCTTCTTACGCCCGAGGGGGTTGTGCCCGCACAAATACCCGCGTCCCCGGTCGATTCGCTGGTGACATTCGGGATCGTCGCATTCGGCCTCGACTCCGTAGCCGGCTTCGCGGCCGTCGGGAAGGATGTAGTACACGAAACCCATGGTTTCTCCTCGTCGGTGAAACACCGTCGTCTCCATGGGATGTCCGTGGATCGGGTTCCGATTCCGAATTGCATTGGTGCCCAGCGCCGAGGGAAGGTACAACCGGACCATCGATCGTTGAGGCCTCTTCCATCGGCGGAGTCCGTGTGCACCGCTGAGCAAGGAACCCCGGAACTCGTTGACGCCGCGCAGCGTGCTGCTGTCTGTCCTGTCGTCCTGGTCGAGGGGCCGTGGCGGTTCGCGTTCGTCGTCAAAGGGCGAGTGGTCCGATGCGAGGTGTCGGTCGAAGACGGCATCGCCAGCTGCTGGGTTGAACCGGCGATGCCTCCCCGAGCTGAGCTATCCGGATAGACCGGCCTGGGTACGCACGGCGTACCCAGGCCGGCGGATCGTAAACATACGTGTTCGATGGCACGCGTTTCGAGCGACGGTGCACGGAGGCGGCCGGAACGGTTGCGCGGCCCCCTGCAGGGCGCATCCGATCCGGCCTCGTTCAGCGTCCCATCCCTCACGGCACCAGCGATAGGGGTGTGCATCGACGAAAAGACCCCACCGGTCGGACGGAAGCCGTGTCGGCGGGGTCTCGACCACCGCGCAGGGGGTGCCGGTGGTGCCGATTAGCCTACCGAGCTATGCACAGGCGGAAAAGGCACAACGTCGTAATGCAGCGACCGGCGTGATGGATCGCTGTCCGAGCAGATGCACCTCGCCGAGAACACGGCCGCTGCCGACGCGAACGATGGTCGAGGTGGCACTACCGAGCAGGTACATAGGGCAACAGACCTCCGGGACCGTCGGCCTCCCTGCCAGGGGCCGCGCCGATCCGCAGTCCACAGGTGCACCACCGAACCGGATGATCATTCTGGTCATCGGAAAACGCTGTAACACAACCACATCGAACACCTCGACGAGGGGTCAACGACTTGACTCCGCACCGGTAGTGCTCTTGCGTCAACCGTGGCTCTGCCATCGGTGCAGGTCGGGTACACCATGCGTGACCTGCGCCGACGGGTTCGCCACGCTTTGCGGCGGACGAGCATCGGAGATGTCGGGTGCTTCGGGTCGATGAGCGTTCGCCCGATCGTACGCAGACTCGCTGCTCGTCATCTGTGCTTGTGTCGCGGGTCTGGGAGGAGGTGCGGTTCTAGCCTCGGATCGGCGAGCAGTCTCCCGGTAGCTGGTTGATAGGGCCAGCGGTGTCGGTGGAGTAGTGGGCCGAGCTGGGGGATTTGGAGAGCCGGGCGGCTGTGCGTTCCGTCCCTTGCGCGTTGCTCACCCGCCTCGGGCCCTCATCATCGCAGTATCGGCCGGTCTGGACGGAAAGGTTCATCGGACGGTAACCCCCGTCGATAGCTGCTGGGGGATGGTTTCGGTCGACGAGGGGCGAGAGGTTGATGTGGTCCATCCTCGGCGAGGGGGTGGGGATTTCCGGGGGCGCATGATCCGGCCGGAAGGGGGGGCCTTACCCCCGATTCGTGGACACGGTGGTGGATTACGCCGCGGACACCAGCGTAGCGGCGTACCGGGTTTCGTAGGCGTTCGGGGACAGGTACCGGCACCAGGAATGCCGGCGGCGTGTGTTGTATCGGACGAGCCAGGCGAACACCCGACGCCGACAGGTGACCGCGTCGGACCAGGAGCCGGCATCCTGGAGGACCTCCCGCTTGAGGGCGGCATTGAACGACTCGGCGAGACTGTTGTCGGCGCTGGTACCGACCGCACCCATCGACTGGATGACCCCGAGCTCGGCGCACAAGGATGCGAAATCCTTTGCTGTGTATTGCGATCCGTGATCGGAGTGGAAGACGGAACCGGCGAGGCTGCCGCGTGTGAGCTTCGCGTCGGTAAGAGCATCACGGACGAGTTCGGTGCGCATGTGGTCAGCGATCGACCAGCCCACCAGACGCCGCGAATAGCAGTCGATGACCGTGGCCAGATACAGGTTGGTCCCGTCGCCGATGGGCAGATACGTGATGTCGCCGACGTACCTGCGGTTGGGTTCACTCGCACTGAAGTCACGCTTGACCAGGTCGGGGACCTTCTGATCGGCGGGCTCGGGGATCGTGGTGCGCACTGCGCGGCGTCGCCGGTACCCGACGATGCCGTGTTCGCGCATGACGCGGGCAACCCGTTTGTGGTTGACCCGCTCCTCTGCGGGGACGCCGTCGTTGATCTCCGCGGTGATCCTCGGTGCCCCGTAGGTGTTGTCCCCTGTGTGTACGGTTTTGATCCGCTCGGCGAGCCGCGCATCGGCCTCGGCTCGCGCCGCTCTCGACGGCGCAGCCCGCTGCCAGGCGTAATAGGACGATCGCTCGATCTCGACGAGCTCACACAGCCGCTTCACCTCGTAGGTGTCGCAGTGGTCGGCAACGAACTGGAAGCGGCTCACCAGTTCGTCTCCCCTGCGAAATACTTGGCCGCCTGACGCAGGATCTCGCGTTCGGTGGTCAGTTTGGTCGTCTCCGCCCGCAGCGCAGCGTTCTCGGCCTCGAGGCGGGCGATCCGGACGTCCGAGGTCTCCGGCACATCACCGGCATCGCCCGCACGCGGGCGGGTTCGGGGTGCGCCGGTGGTGACGGCCCCGGCAACGGCTCTTTTCCTACCGGTGCCGTACTGGTCGATCCAATGACGCATGGTGCCGCGCTCGACACCCAGATCCGCCGCGACCCCGCGGATCGTCGCTTCAGGAGTCGACTCGTACAGGTCGACCGCCTGCCTCCGAAACTCCTCGGAGTAATTCTTCCGTCCCATGGTTCTCAATCATCTCGCTTTCCCAGCAGATGCTGGAATCAGCGTGTCCAAGAACCGGGGTCAGGTCCCGGGTATGCCCGCGCGGTGACCGGCCGGCACCCTGCTTCGGTCGGTCACGCAGGTCGGGCCCCCGTTACCTGCCGGGCCCCGACCTTCCGCCCGAAGGAGGTCCGGATGCCTCATCGGCGCCCCGGTGCCGATGATCGACGAGATGTCGCCGGGCCCCCGGTCCGCGGGGCGTGCACCGGTTTCACGAGCATCAGCCCGCCGGTGAGATGACCGACCGAACATGACCGTCGCCCTACGCTCTTGCGTCTCCGAGTTGCCGACCCGATGTCGGTGAGAAAGGGGATCGGTGTGGTTTCATCACAGAAAGAAACCGTTCGGTATTGGGAAGTCTTTGTCTGCGTCCAGTGGGCGTCATGGCCGAGACCGACGCAGCAGGAGAAAGAGCATCAGTTGTGACGACGGCCGACTCGTGGAGTGTCCCCGCACCTGGCGAAGACGAACGCATCCGTGACGTGCAGCGACTCGGGTTGCTCGATACCGCCCCGGAGGAACGATTCGAGCAGCCCACCCGCATCGCGCGGCAGGTGTTGGGAGTGCCGATGGCGTCGGTGTCGCTGATGGATCGGGACCGCCAGTGGTTCAAGTCGATTCAGGGACTGGAGCTGGTGCAGGTGCCGCGGGAGAACACGGTGTGCCGCACCACAATCGCCCGGGCCTATCGGCATCGAAACGATCCGGCGCTGATCCTGCCCGACGCGGCTGCCGATCCGGCATTCCGAACCATCCCCGGTATCGGGGGAGAAGGTGGTATCCGGTTCTACGCGGGATATCCGTTGTTCGGTCCGACCGGGCATCCGGTAGGCACCTTCTGCATCTACGACACCGTTGCGCGGCAGCTGGAGCCGGAACAAGTCGAGGCGTTCGCCGAGATCGCCGACTGGGTGCAACGCGAAGTCGAACGCGCCGACGAACTCGAGCGGGCCGCCGCGCTGCAGAACCAGCTTCTCCCATCACCACTGGCAGGGGTAACCGGTGTCGAGATCGCCACGGCGTGCCTGCCGGCGTTCGTCGTCGGCGGTGACTTCTACGACCACTACCGGCTGCGTCAAGGCGTGGTGCTCACCGTCGCCGACGTGATGGGTAAAGGCCTCGGCGCTGCCCTGGTCTCGTCCGCAGTCCGATCCTCGCTGCGCGGGGCGGCGCGGGTGCTCGAGCATTTCGGCGACAGTGCCTGCAGCGTCCTCGATACCGGGTCGGCGCTGACGTTGGCAGCGGAGAATCTCGCCGACGACTGTGACCGCACCGGGGTGTTCGTCACCGCCTTCGTCGCTGCGGTCGATCCGGTGACCGGGGAGGTGGACTTCGTCGATGCCGGACACGGACTGGCCCTGATCCGCCGCGCCGACGGCAGGACCGACTTTCTCGACGGCGGCGATCTGCCGATCGGGGTGCTGCCCGAGACGGTGTGGACCTCGCACTGCACCCAACTGAGGCCGGGGGAGATGCTGGTGATCTGTTCGGACGGGCTGCTCGATCTGCTCGACGAGCACAGCGATCGCGTCGAGCTCGGCCGGTTCGTCGCCGACTATCGATCCCCGGAGGCACTCATCGCTGCGGTGCGGGCCCTGGCGGACGGCCGGCCTCCCCTCGACGATGTGACCGTGCTGGCCGTGTACCGGCAAACTCTGTGACGGTCCGGCTCGGGGTGCGGGCTTCGACGATATCGTGAGCAGCCCCGGGGGTGCCCGCGCTCGGGGCGAGCGGGCAGGGGTGGAATCATCGTAGAAACACGCGCCGGTGGAGACAGGGAAGGGACCCAGTAGTGGACCAGCCTCTCATTCCCGAGCCCACCCGCGCCGACCCGGCGACGGTGTTCTCCGCGCTGGCGGAGATCCTCTACAGCGCCTCGGACCCGAGCGAGGTGTACACGGCGATCTGCGTCGCAGCGACCGTGCTGATCCCCGGCTGCGACCATGCGAGCGTGATGCTGCGGCAGGGGAAGAAGTACATCACCGTCGCGGCCACCAGTGAGGTCGCCGCCCGGATCGATGACCTCGAACGACAGCTCGGGCAAGGCCCGTGCGTCGATGCCATCGACGAGCAGATCCCGCAGATCGAGGCCGACCTGCGGGCCGGATCGGACTGGCCACAGTTGGCCGAGGCGATGCTCGCCGACACCCCGGTGCGCGGGGTGATGGCGTTCCGGTTGCTCATCGACCGCACCAAGGTCGGCGCGCTGAACCTGTTCTCCACCACCGCCGGAGCCTTCACCACCGCGGCGGCCGGGCAGGCCAGTGTGCTCGCGGCGTTCGCCTCGGTCACCGCCACCGCCGTCAGCCGCGAGCAGGACATCGCCTCGCTGCGCACCGGGCTGGCGAACAACCGGGAGATCGGCACCGCGGTGGGGCTGTTGATGGCACTGGAGAATCTGTCCGCCGAGGAGGCCTTCGACGTGCTGCGCCGCACCTCCCAGCAGATGAATCTCAAGGTCGCCGACCTGGCCCGGAGTCTGCTCGACCGCCATCGCTCCACCCCCGGATCCTGACCCTGCGGCCTGACCGCCGCTCTCCCGCTCGATTCTCCCGCAAGACGCGGATCGTTTCACCCGACGACCAAGGATGACCGGATGTCGGGTCGGGGCGGTGTAGGTGCCGGGTAGGGGGCTCTTACGGCTTCGCCCACGGTATCGAGCAGGTGGCGGGGGTTCTCGGATGAAGACCGCTGCGGGTGCTCGGTGTGGACGGGTTCGTCGTGGCCGCGCTGTCCGTCACCTACTAGTGATGCCATTTGGTATATGACCAGTTGAGGTGGTGAATACGATGTCGGTGGCGTTCGAGAACGATATCGAGCGGCAATTGCGTGCGATCTCCCCGCGCGCGGAACTTGCGCAGCTCGAGAAGATCCGCGCCGTCCTCGCCGCGGTCGAGGACGGATGGTCGCAGCGGCAGATCGCACGCCGTGTCGGGGTGGAGCAGCCCGAGATCAGCCGACTACTGAAGAAGGCTCGTCTGCGGCCGGATATCCGCGAGCGCACCCCTCGTGAGGTACTGCTGCGGTATGCGGTCGGTGAGCTCGATCACGAGCAGATGATGGACGAACTCGAGCACTGGGACTACACCTTCAGTGGCCCGCCCGAGGGCGACCCGAATGCCGACGTCTACGTGCGCGGCAGCTGGGATCAGATCGAACGCGCGGGGGATCTGCTCTCCGATACCGACTATCAGCGTCTGTTCGAGGTCACCGCGGCGCGGCGGGCGGCGAGCCGCCGATAGTGGAACAGCTGTGCGTCAAGACCCACACCGTTCTCGACTCGTGGTGCGCCCCGGGCGGGATACTCGACGCTGGTGGTGACCGGGCGTCGTTTCGCCTGTACACCGACGACCCACGCCGTCGCACCAAAGGTGCGATTGTCGAGGCGTATCTCTCTGAGCAGGACGGCGTCGAGCGCGGTGGCCGGTGCGCGATCGTCACCGCGGGCGTTCCCGGCGCCGGTAAGTCCACCGCGATCGAGTCCCGTGGTCTGGCAGGACACGGTTGGTGTGTCCTCGATGCGGATCGGCTCGAGGATCACCTGATCGGTGACGGGCTCGGCCGCGGCGTCGCGACCGGGTGGCCGTCGGCGAGGGCGTGTTCGAGGAGGTCGCCGTAGATCCCGTCGTCGACGGTCTGGTGGATCAGGTGGTCCTTGATGATGTCGGCATCGAGTCCGCCGATGGTCCTGCAGGTGCGCGATCTGCTGGCTGAGCAGGGTGGATTTGCCGGCGCTGGGTGGCCCGCGGTGATCAGTCCGAGCGGCCCTCCATTGCAACACTGCACAGATATGTATAGAGTTGCAGCATGACCTCGACCGTGAACATACCCGTGTCCCTCGCGGCGCGTAGGGGCGTATCAGCCCTCGCCGAGCTGAGCGAGGAGAAGCGTGTGGCTCTGACCAGTCACGGTCGCGTGGTCGCCGTCGTGGATTCTCCTGCACGTGTTGACGCCGAGGTCCGCGAGGTCCGCGACGCCGCCTGGGCCGTGGTGGAAGCCGCGGCTGATCTGGCCTCTCAGCGTTCCCGCCGGTACAGCCTCGACGAGCTGTGCGCGAAGGTCGGCGTCGACGCCGGTCGTGTCCGAGAGCGCGCGGCGCAACTGCGCACGCAGTCGGATGCGCGGTAACGAGCGACTGCCTGATGATCAGGCGGAGATCGTCTTCTCCGAGCCGTTCCTGCTTTACCTCGACGAACTGACGGCCGACGAACGGGAGTCGGTGATCTCCGACGTCGTGGCACTCTGCGGCAATCCGGTCGGTAAGCACCCGTTGAGCAACAAGTCGGCCACCGACCGCCTCGCGGGCCTGAACACCGTAGAGGTGCTGAACAAGAGGCACCGCGTCATCTTTTCCGCGCGCATTGAACAGGGCGTCGGGCTCATCGAGGTGATCTGCGCAGGCCCCCGAACCGGGAACGCGGTGTACGACGTCGCGAACGCCCTCGTGCGGTCGGGGCAGCTCACCGAGGAGGAGGCCACGCAGGTCTGGGACGCCCTCGCGTTGCTGGACATCATTGCCGAGACTGTGGGGCTCGACAGCTGGGACTACACGCCCCAACCTGCCGAGGCGCACCTCGTCCGCGCGCTAGTGCAACTCGGACTTCTCCCCGAGGAACTCGCCGTGGTTGTGTCCCGCCCCGAGGCCGAAGCGGCGATGCGCGACGGATACGACGAGTCGGGCCAGCCCAACCAGTATGCTGCTTTAGCAGCGGTGATGCGCGCGGCCCGCAGTCGATCGGACTACGGCGACGCGACCGATGTCCTCAAGCGTCGGACCGAGGAACGTTGCGGTGCGGATATGCCGCGGGCGCGGGCGACGTGCATCCGCCGTGTCGGACACCCGGGGCCGCACCGCGCTACTGCCTGAACCCGGGACCGGGTCCCGTAGTGGTGGGGATGTCCCGAGCTCCGTGGACCTTCAGTGGCGGCCCGGTGAGAATCAGGCCGCGTTCTCCTGATCGTTGCGCATGAGGGGTGCGACAGTTCCGGTGGACTCGCCCTTGAGCACGGAAGTTGCCAACCTGCCTGAGACAGGCGGATGGTGTTTATTCCGGTCGGTTGAGGTAGCGGGGGCGCCAGCGGCCGGCGGCGGAACCGCTGCGGGTACTGATCGAGAGGACGCGACATGATCCCAGATAAACAGTGCGACAGCAGCTTCGGTGCCACCCAGCTCGAGGAGCTGGGCTGGAGTAAACGCCGCCGTCCCATCTCGCGCCAGTGCAGGAACCGGCGGACGGTCTTGGCGCTACCGATACCGGACGACGAGACGATCATCCGGATGCGCAAGCGCGTGAACAGCTCATCAACGCGAACCTGCGTTTCACCTTCGGGCAGTAGCTTCGCGCTCCCACCTCGAGGTCCCGTGCACGAGGTTGTGATGGCAACACGCGGGGGCCGCGGTTCGCCGTGGTCTCGGCGAGGTCGTGGCAGGCTCTGGGTTCGTGTGGACGGCGGACAGTTTCGTGCAGGATGTTTCGGCCGGCGCGTGGGTGCACGAGGGGCTGTCGCGATTCGCAGATGGTCATCGCGGCATCTTGGTCGGGGATGTGGCGCCGCCGGTGTTCGAGGCCTACGCCCGGGTTCTCCATCCGGCTCATCGGCGGACCGGTCCTGCCGCCGGTGAGGTCGAGCCTGTCACCTGGGGTGAAGTGGCGGAGGCGAACGGACGTATCGCGCATCCGTTGATGGAGTGGGACTTCATCACTGCCGCGTCGCACCGGGGTCGGGGGCAGGCGGGTTTGTGGGACGAAGGGCCGGCGATCGGCGATCTGGACGGTGCGACTGCCCGGGCCTTGATCGCCGTGCTTGCGTCCTTCACGACGACTGCGGGCCGGTGCTGGTTCGCGATCTGGGAGGGAAACAGCATCCTCGATGATGTGCGTGACCGCGCCGGACGTATGCAGGCGGGGTGGATGGGGATGTTCGTGATCGCCGATGTGATCACCTCGGCAGACAGCCGGTTCCGCAGTTTGCTTTCGCCGAATCTGTGGTGGCCGCAGGACCGTGCGTGGTGTGTGGCGACGGATATCGATCTGATGGCCAGTTATGTGGGTGGGTCCAGGCAGTGTGTCGAGGCGATCCTCGCATCGTCCGGGCTGGAAGCGTTCGAGGTGGCGGTGGAGATGAGTGTGCAGTGGGACAGCGACACCATCAACCCGCGACCGGAACGCTTCTGAGCTCGGGCGGGGCACTCGGGTTCGTAGAGCGACGCCATCCAGCCTGCGAGAAAGGGGATTACAGACTGATGGTGGAGCAGCCCAGAGGAGATACGTCTCCAGGCTCGAGAACACGTTTCCGGAGACGTCGCCGCTGATCTCCGACGCAGTCTTGACTCGAGTCCACGCCGAGCTGTGCTCATGCGTGGCCGGGGGTTGCTGTGGTTCAGCGGTGGGTGGCGTCGGTGAGTAGTTCGGTGACGAGGTCGAGGTCGTCGGTGGTGATGTCGTGTCCGCCGGCGGTGTGGATGCGGTGGAGGGAGTGGGTGCGTTTGCGGGTGAACCATAGGTCGATGTGTAGTGCGATGTCGTGGGCGATGGCGGGGTCGACGGTGTGGAGTTGGGTCAGTGCGGTGCGGCGGGTGGCGGGGTCGAGGCTGAGGTGGGGCCTTACCCCCGATTCGTGGACACGGTGGTGGATTACGCCGCGGACACCAGCGTAGCGGCGTACCGGGTTTCGTAGGCGTTCGGGGACAGGTACCGGCACCAGGAATGCCGGCGGCGTGTGTTGTATCGGACGAGCCAGGCGAACACCCGACGCCGACAGGTGACCGCGTCGGACCAGGAGCCGGCATCCTGGAGGACCTCCCGCTTGAGGGCGGCATTGAACGACTCGGCGAGACTGTTGTCGGCGCTGGTACCGACCGCACCCATCGACTGGATGACCCCGAGCTCGGCGCACAAGGATGCGAAATCCTTTGCTGTGTATTGCGATCCGTGATCGGAGTGGAAGACGGAACCGGCGAGGCTGCCGCGTGTGAGCTTCGCGTCGGTAAGAGCATCACGGACGAGTTCGGTGCGCATGTGGTCAGCGATCGACCAGCCCACCAGACGCCGCGAATAGCAGTCGATGACCGTGGCCAGATACAGGTTGGTCCCGTCGCCGATGGGCAGATACGTGATGTCGCCGACGTACCTGCGGTTGGGTTCACTCGCACTGAAGTCACGCTTGACCAGGTCGGGGACCTTCTGATCGGCGGGCTCGGGGATCGTGGTGCGCACTGCGCGGCGTCGCCGGTACCCGACGATGCCGTGTTCGCGCATGACGCGGGCAACCCGTTTGTGGTTGACCCGCTCCTCTGCGGGGACGCCGTCGTTGATCTCCGCGGTGATCCTCGGTGCCCCGTAGGTGTTGTCCCCTGTGTGTACGGTTTTGATCCGCTCGGCGAGCCGCGCATCGGCCTCGGCTCGCGCCGCTCTCGACGGCGCAGCCCGCTGCCAGGCGTAATAGGACGATCGCTCGATCTCGACGAGCTCACACAGCCGCTTCACCTCGTAGGTGTCGCAGTGGTCGGCAACGAACTGGAAGCGGCTCACCAGTTCGTCTCCCCTGCGAAATACTTGGCCGCCTGACGCAGGATCTCGCGTTCGGTGGTCAGTTTGGTCGTCTCCGCCCGCAGCGCAGCGTTCTCGGCCTCGAGGCGGGCGATCCGGACGTCCGAGGTCTCCGGCACATCACCGGCATCGCCCGCACGCGGGCGGGTTCGGGGTGCGCCGGTGGTGACGGCCCCGGCAACGGCTCTTTTCCTACCGGTGCCGTACTGGTCGATCCAATGACGCATGGTGCCGCGCTCGACACCCAGATCCGCCGCGACCCCGCGGATCGTCGCTTCAGGAGTCGACTCGTACAGGTCGACCGCCTGCCTCCGAAACTCCTCGGAGTAATTCTTCCGTCCCATGGTTCTCAATCATCTCGCTTTCCCAGCAGATGCTGGAATCAGCGTGTCCAAGAACCGGGGTCAGGTCCCGTGCACGATGTCGAGGAGGTCGGTGCCTTGTTTGTTGGTGGAGCGGTTCATCACTGCTTGGAGTTTCATGGCGATCAGTGGTCCGGGTTCGGCGACGGGGGTGGTGACGTCGATGTGGTCGCCGTGGTTGCTGATGACTTCGATGTGTATGTCGGTGGCGGTGTCGTTGGCCCAGGCGTGTGCGGCGGCGTGGAGTCGGTCGCCGGGGTCGTCGCTGGGGTGGTCGAGTTCGATCTGGCGTACTTCGAGTACGTCGACTTTGACGGGGCCGTAGGTGGTGGGTAGAAGGACTGCAGCTGGTTCGATCGGTTGTGCACCGGAGGCGGCGCGCAGTATTTCCAGGTGGGGTGTTGCGTCGTGGAGTCGGTCGACGAGGTCGAGGTCGACGGTGGCGCGGTAGGGATTGGACAGTCGTGAGAGCACGGCCAGTCCGCCGACAATGACGGGTGGTCGGTGGAGGAGGGAGCGGATTTCGATGATGCCGTGAGCGACGGCGGACATGGCGTCGCCGAAGAAGGTGACGTGGTTACCAGACACGGGTCCACCGCTCGTCGGGGGTCCATATGTCGAGGATTTCGCGTCCGCGTCCGGTGTCTTGAGCGAGGTCGAGGGCGACGAACAGTGGGTGTGCCAGGGGCCATTCGAATGGGTTGGTGTCCGTGTCGATCCGGTTCTGGACTGCTGCGGGTACGGGCGCGACGCGTACGGTGGCGCGTGCGTGTCTGTTCGAGGGTGCTGCGCCGAGCAGGGTGGTGGCGCGCCGGAGGATCGACTGGTCGGCGACGAAGAAGTCGAGTATCTGGTCGGACCGGAAGGCCACGGGTGCGCCGTATGCGGATGCCGCGGCGGAATCACTGAGCGCCCAACCGGGTTCGACTCCCACCGTATCGAGTCCGAGCCGCAACGGCCGTATGACGCTTGCGTCGCCCGGGGCGGGCAATGATGCCAGGTGAGCCCGCGTGGTCGGCCAGTACTCAGCGACGTTCCAGAACAGTTCGGTTCCTGAGACCGTGTTGTGGGTGTCGATGAGACCGTCGCGTCGCAGCGCGGCAAGAATGTCGGAGACCGTGCTGGGGGAACGACCGATCTCTCGGGCTAGCTCGCGCACGGCCACAGGGTGTTCGGGTCGTAGCAGTAGAGCGGTGGCGACCTCGAGTCCGGCCTTTCCTGCCAGGGCGTTCGAGCGGCCGGCTCGTTCGGTGAGCGGTTCGATCGGGGCGTCGATGAGGACGCGATCGGTGCGGAGTGCCAACCGTCCTCGGAGGTCGAGGTAACCGCTGCGTCGTCGGGTGAGCAGGGTGCGTGCGGTCTCGGTCACCCTGTTCGCGACGACGAGCAGCGGAACATCCGAATAGGGGGCGTCGGCGAGCAGCCGTTCGGCGACGTTATCGGTGACCAGGGAACGCCAGGTCATACGGATCGGCAAGGCCAGGCCTGCGGGGTCCACGACGAGGTTGCTGCCGTGGTCGGCAGCGTCGATACGTTGGGTGTCGATGCCTAGCTGGTTGAAGGCATCGACAGTGAGGGTTTCGAGGTCCACGACTCCAGATTGGCAGGTGTTCGGTGTTCGGTCAATACCGAACACCGAACATACCGGTGGATGGCGGGAGGGATGGTCCGTTGTACAGGCGCGGGATACTCGCAGGAACTGCCTTGGATCGATACATCGCCGAGCTTTCCCGGCCGCGCGCCGGACTCCGTGATGCGTGAGCGCATCTGTAAATCTGGGCTTCAGAACAGCGTCAAGGCGTCGGCGAGCATGCGGTGGCCTTCGTTTTCGAAGGGTTCGTCGCCGACTTGATAGGCCCATACTGCGGTGCCGATTGCTTCTCGGAGGGTGACCATTGCCGACAGTTCCGGATCTCGGGGCTCGTGAGGGGGCAGGCGCGATGGCCCGCCGAGGGACGGTCCGTGGACCCGCGAGTCCGGTGTCCTGGTGGCCCTGGACGTAGGTCTGCCCCTCTGACGAAGCTCTCGGCAGCTAGGTCGCAGGCGATCGCCTCTGGCACCGCGGGTCCAGGCCTCTGGACGCGCGGTGTCTCGGAGCAAGGGCGAGGCGCCTATGCCGGCGCAATCGACCGTTGGGTGACCTGGGGCGCGAACCGGGTCCTCGTTGCCCACGGCCTTGTACTTCATCGCTTTTCGGGCCTCGTCTTGGTGACGGGTGATGCGGTGTGGCAGTCCGACGATCTTTCGGTGGCAATGCCGTCCTGGATTGCCCTGTGACTTGGGGAATATGTAGGCACGAGCCCGGATTGATCTGGCGGAATTATCATTGAATGGAGAATGCGTACCGACGCGGCGCTCTCCCCGGCGCTCCCGCGCTCCGGCCGGGGAAGGGGGTCGCTACGCTCCCCTTCGGGAGCCGCTGCGCGGCTCGGCGGGAGTCCATCACGTTGCCGTCGCCGCGCGTCGCTGCGCTCCGCTCGCGATACATATTTATGTGCACCAACATTTTTCATCGTCCACCTCAATGCCACACCGGAGAGCATCGACAGACCGGGACGCGCTGCGCGCCGCACACACCACCGCCGCGCTGCAATGACTCCGTCCGACATCAGCTCCCATCATACCACATCCGAAGACAACGCCAGACAACGGAACACACCACACTACCAATCCCGTTACACACCAAGCACAGAACTCGATAGCGTACGAACTGTCATGCGCATTACAACCGGTGAAACCATGGACACCAACAGGACTACAAAACCACTGTGCCACAAAAGATTCAAAACACGAAACAGCACCCAACCGCACCCCACCCGGTCGACGGCGCCGCTCGACGACCACCCGCCCCGCCTCCCCCCCACCGGACCGGAAACCGAACCGGATGACCGGTCCAGAGAAGCTGCTATCGGCGAGCACCATCCCACCCCCGCGGCACAGCACACCACCATCAACCACTGTGCCTGACGTGCAGCGAGCTTCCTCCACCTACTCGTCAGCAGCGCGGACTCTCGTCGATGAACAAGCCTCATCACCGCCATCCCTTCGCCGGCATCATCCTCGCCGAAGATGCTCTCAGCGCCGTGATCGGCAACGGCTTCAGATCTCCTCGAACCGACCCTCACCCGACCCACCGAACACGTCACTGGTATCGACACACCGACCACACACCGCACATCGTCCCGCTGCGACAAACGACGATATCCCCATCACTCCCAAGGCTCGTCGGACCGACACCCAGTCATCGAC